>JACNFV010000191.1 GCA_014384445.1 Candidatus Nitrosopumilus sp.
GTAACTATTCGCTTTTTTGAAATACACGATATTCGCCAATAATTGAATTACACTTGTGACATGTGTATTGCCCTCTCTCTATCAAAGTTAATCCATCTGCGACTGCTTCGTTTGGACTTTCTTCAATTTGTATTTGAGTTGGGCCATCGAATTCAGAATTACATTGTTTACAAAAATGTTTTATCATTTTTGCAGTATCCAGTTTTTCTAGTGATGCCAAAAAATGTTTATCCATATTTGGAACTAATTTTGATTTTGTAACTTGTTCATCTGTTAACTCTGCGTTAACCCATCCGCCTGAACCTGCTAATTGGATTTCTGTCAATTTACCTTGCTACTTTATTTGCTACTAATAAGTCAAAATGAAATTAATACCCACTATTCAAATTGAAAATATGGGTGAAATTTCGTCTGATTTGGGCATATTTGATAATACGTCTGGACGCGAATTTGAAATATTTATGATTAGGTTATTTGAAAAATTAGGTTATTCTGCAACTGTAACTAATCGTTCAAAAGATTATGGGTGTGATGTGATGTTGCAGCGAGGAGATAGTAGAATTGCAGTTCAATCCAAGCGCTCAGAATCTGAATTAAATTTTACATCTGTTCAGAGGGCCCTGAATTCATTGACAAAATACAATGCGCAATTGGCTATTGTTGTAACTAATAACAAATTTATCTTTTCTGCAAAACAATTGGCAAAAATTAAGAATGTTACGCTGATAGACAGAAAAAAATTATTGGATTTAATTGAACTAGCAAACTTACCTTCAAACAGTAAAAAAGATTTAATTGAATTTTCTGATAATATTCACAAGACCCTGTTGAAGCAAGGAATTGATAAACAATCTTTTAAATTTCTTGGACTTGACGTTCCTAAAGTTGATCATAGTCTTTTAACAAAAGATGCCTATGGCCGCCCTTACCCTCTTAATAACAAAAAAGAAAAATTAATTGATATTTTCAAAGAAATCCGGGGTGATGATGAGGTATCTATTCAAAAAGATACTTTGTTGGATCTAATGGAAACATACCCTTTGATGTTTGGAACTAGATCTGAATCTGAAATATTTTTGTTTAACATGGTTAAAGAATTTATGATTTTTAAACCAAAATCTGATTTTTATAATTTAGTTTAACTATTTTCATCTTCGCCCTCTTTGCTAATGTTTTCACATTCTGGCATTGATTGAGATATCTGATCATCCTGTTTTATGAGATAGTCTAGTGTATCCATACGGCGATTATTTTTTACTACTTTTTATTTTATGTGTTTATGACTCGTGATTACTGTTTTAACGTTTAAGAAAAATAATGATACGTGTATGTCTGAACATGATATTATTTTCTGGTTAACCTGTAGAAGAATTTATTCTTTTTTTACAAATTATTAAAATTTTAAATTTTACCTGACAATTTTCTGAACTCTGCCAATTTTACCACTTTCTAATCCTACTTTAATTCCATGTGGATGAAATTGACTTGAAGTAAGTATTCTCTTTACTTTACCTTCTGTTAAATTTCCTGTACGTTGATCTTGCTTCTGAACTATCTGAACTACTGCACCTATGGATATTTTATCCCTTGATGGTACGTCCTTCATTGACATTCTGAGTTTTATTGATATTCTAAATCTTTGTACATGCATTTGACCAAAGATTCTTACTTGTGATGGTGTTAGTAGACAAAGATTATGGGTAAAATATCTCTAATTATGGGAATAATTGTTGGAATTGTATTTTCAGTTGCATTTCCAGAAGTAGCTCAAACCATTAATGATGCCATAATGCCTACAATTCAATCAATAAGTGAAAATTTATTTAATTTGATAACTGAATAACATGTTAGTTTACTTCTGGACAAAGATTCTTATTTTAAATTTTTAGAAAAACAATGTGTCCATTATAAAAGACAAATCTCCTGTATTGTTCTTCTATAATGATTCTAAAAAATGGTTAATGAATATTTCAAAAAAAGAACAACTTCATACCCACATTGGAGTCCTTAAACATGCTGATGCTATTGGAAAAGAATATGGTTCTAGATTAATGACAAACAAAGACAAGTACGTGTACTTGCTTGAGCCGACAATGTATGATTACATAATGAAGATACAGCACGGCACTCAAATTGTTTACCCAAAAGATCTTGGATATATTGCAGCACGTGCGGGTATTCAAGATGGTCAAAAAATTCTTGAGATTGGAACTGGGAGTGGCTCTATGACTTCATTTGTCGCAAGTATTGTAAAACCTAGAGGACATGTTTACACATTTGACGTCGATGAGAAATTTATGAAGATTGCAGAAAAAAATATTCGCAGGGCCGGTCTTTCTAAGTATGTCACTCAAACTAATTTAGATCTAAAAACTTCTAAGGAAATTCCAGTTACTGAAATGGATGTTGCTTTAATTGATTTAGGTGATCCTTGGGTTGTTCTTCCTAAAGTAAGACAGATGCTAAAAGGGAGTGGTTGCATATTTGCAATTTGTCCAACTATGAACCAATTAGAAAAACTAACTATTGCCTTAATTGAAAATGAATTTACTGATATTGAATCAACTGAGCATATTATTAGAACAATTGCGGCCAGAGAAGGAAAAACTCGACATTCTTTCCAAGGTATTGGTCATACCACTTACCTTTGTTTTGCAAGAAAAGCATTTTTTGGCAGAAAAGCAAAAACAACAACTGGTGTAGATACAGCACCTAAAGCAAAAGCAGCACCTAAAGCAAAAGCAGCACCTAAAGCAAAAGCAGCACCTAAAGCAAAAGCAGCTAAAAAAAGTACAACAAATTAGATTAATTCTATCTTTATTTTGAAAACAATATTTATTCATCTAATATCTAGAATATTGTATGTTGGAATCTCAAATACTTTCATCATCAATTGTTCAAAATTTTATACCTGCAAGAAAATCTACTTCTAGAAAAGGAGATAACGGAATTGTAATTGTTATTGGTGGAAGTTACATTTACCATGGAGCTCCCGTGTTGTCTTCACTTGCTGCACTACGATGTGGTACTGATTTAGTTTATACTTGTGTTCCAAAAATCAATGTGTCTTCAACTCGTGCAATTTCTCCCAATCTTATTGTCATTCCTTTGGTTGATCAAAAATTAACTCTTGGTGCTGTAAAGAAACTTGTTGGGGCATTACCTCGTAACTTGCATTCTGCAACAATTGGGATGGGTCTTGCAATACAAGAAAAAAACTCTTTACTATATCTGGTGAAATCTCTTTTGGAGAGAGATGTTAGATTATCTTTAGATGCTAGTGCGTTAATCCCTGAAGTGTTACCACTTTTAGCCAACAAGAATGTTGCAGTTACACCTCATTCAGGTGAATTTAAGAGATTGTTTGGTGACGTTCCACCTGATTCACAAAATGAGCGAATCACATTAGTTGAACAACATGCACTTGATAACGGCATAACAATTTTGTTAAAAGGACCAACTGATGTTATTTCAAACGGCAAAACAACATATCTTTGCCAAAAAAATACCCCTGCCATGACTGTGGGTGGCACTGGTGATGTGTTATCTGGATTAGTTGCTGGATTACTATGTAAAAATAGAAACAGTTTAGAATCTGCTGCAGCAGCTAGTTTCATCTGTGGTTTGGCAGGAAAACATGTCCAAGACAAATTGGGTCTTCACATGACCTCTATGGATTTAATTGATGCGATTCCTAACGTGATGAAACCTTTTGATAAAATTATTTGATTAACATGGATGCATTAAAACATGTAGATTCCCACATGGATGATCTTATTTCTGATCTTCAAAAATTAATTCAACAACCTAGCGTATCTGCAAAAAACGAAGGCATTGAAGAATGTGCAAAATTAGTTAAAACACTATTGAAATCTTCTGGCCTTAAATCTGAAATTTTACGATTGAAAAAGGGCGTTGCTCCAATTGTATTTGCTGAGATAAAATCTAAAAAAAACCCTCACAAAACTCTGATGTTTTATAATCACTATGACGTTCAACCTGCAGAACCATTTGATCTGTGGGATGATCCGCCTTTTAGCGGAACAAGAAAAGGAAATAAAATTTTTGGGAGGGGTTCTACTGATGATAAGGGTGAATTAATTACTAGAATTAAAGCCGTTGAGGCTTGTTTGGCAGCAACTGGTGACGTTCCTTGTAACATAAAATTTGTAATTGAGGGCGAAGAAGAAACCGGCAGTGCACATATTGAGCAATATCTAAAAAAATACAAAAAGAAATTTTCCAACGATGGAGTGATTTGGGAATTTGGATACGTTGATGCAAAAAATAGACCTATCATTGGTCTTGGAATGAAAGGGTTGCTGTTTGTTGAGTTATCTGTAAAAGAATCTATTCGAGACGCTCATTCCAGTTTAGCTGTATTAATTAAAAATCCTGCATGGCGTCTAATTGATGCCGTTCAGACATTAAGAAACCCTGATGGACATATTTTGATTAAGGATTGGTACAAAGAAGTTGTTCCCTTTTCAAAAAAAGATTTAGAATTAATTGAGAAAGAACCCTTTGATCAAAACGTATTCAAAAAAGAATTTGGAATTAGTTCTTTTGTAGATAATAAAAAAAATCTCGATGCAAAAAAGGCTTTAGTTGGTGACGCTACATGCAACATTGCAGGATTTATTTCCGGTTACACTGGAGATGGTGCCAAAACTGTTCTCCCTGGTGAAGCTTTAGTGAAAATTGATTTTAGATTAATTCCTAAAATGGATCCTAAGAAACAAGTTATTCGATTAAAAAAGCATCTAAAATTATATGGGTTCAATGATGTAAAAATTAAAATTTTTCATGGTGAGGCTGCAGCTAGAACTGATTCTTCACATCCTTTTGTATCTCAAGTAGAACGTGCTGCAAATAAAATTTTTGGAAAATCCATACTGAATGTTTCAAATGCTGGCACTGGTCCAATGTATCCATTTGTTGATATTTTAAAATCTCCCTGCATATCGATAGGCAGTACATACATGTTTTCAAGAATTCATTCTCCAAATGAATTTGCAAGAATTGATTTATTGAAGAAAACTACGAAATGCATTTGTTTGATTATGGATAATTTTGGAAAAAATTAGTGAAGACATCTGGGAATTTTTTTAATTATTTGTGACAATGATATCTTTCCTGGACCTGCGACAATTATCACTAATGCCACTGCAAGTAGGATTAAATCAAATTCAATTCCTTTGTCTCCTGTGATGCTTTGAGCACCTTTTACATGAAATATTGCACCTACCATGATTATTGAAATTATGGATGCTGAAATTCTATTCAAAACCCCTATGATTAGCAGTATACCTGGAATTACTTCGGCCAATGCGATGATTATTGCTAATTCTCCTGGAATTCCCATTGATGAGATCCACGAAACAAATCCATCATTGTTAAATTTACTATATCCGTGAACAATGAAAATTACTCCCATTACTAATCTTAATCCTAAAAATACTGCATCATTCAAGATTTTTTCTTTAATTTCACTGGTGGCCAACTTGTTCGATGTTTTTTTGTATTGTTCTCATAAAAATGACATGGTTCATTCTATGCTTGTACTACATTATTTTGTTATTTCATACCGCTACTGATCTATTATTTTTAAATTTTAGCCACAAATTTGATCTGTATTGTAGAAAGCCCTTTATTATGTGACAGACGTATTTTACATATGTCAATGTATATGCCGGGAGCAACCGCTGTTGGAATTACTTTTGATAATGGTGTAGTTTTTGCTAGTGAAAAAAGGATCGCATTTGGAAACTTCCTTGTTAGTAAAAGTACAAAGAAAACTTTCTCTATAACTGATAAAGTCGGCGCAACTTGTGCTGGTCTTGTTGCTGACATGCAAATTCTAACTTTACAAATTTCCGCTCTTGCTAAAATTAGAAAAATGGACATCAAGAGAGATGTTCCTCCTAACACCGTTGCTAAAATGATGTCAAATATGATGTATGAGCGAAGATACTTCCCATTACTTACCCAGGTGATAGTTGGCGGTGTAGTTGATAAGCCAATCATGTATACTCTTGATCCTTTAGGCTCTGTACTTCCTGATGAATATGCAGCAGTTGGAACTGGTGCTGAAATGGCATTAGGTGTTTTAGATCCTCAGTTTAAACCAAATATGTCTAAAGACGAGGCTGTCAATTTAGCTAAACATGCAGTTCGTGCAGCAGCTCTAAGAGATTCTGCAAGCGGTGATGGATTGGATGTACTTGTAATCACCAAAGATGGTACAGAAGAATTTACTGAAAGTATAAAGTAGTTTTTTAGTTAATTGTAAATCGTTTTACCAGTTTCCCAAAACCTATCTGATATGTAATGTAAGTTCTGTATTATTTCCCCTTTTTCCATATTTTCTAATTCTGAACTTGACACCATGGATTTTCCAATCGCTAAAAATTTATGATGTGTTTCCTCTACAATGCATACTAGTTTTTCTTTTTCAAACTCTGTAAATTTTTTAATTCCTGGACGCATCAAATTTGCACCTTTACACATGAACTTGACTGCACCCATATCCACTTCAACGCTGGGAAATTTTTTTAAAATTTCTGTTTCGGATAAGAATGGCAAATAATCTTCATTTATTTTTAATATTTTTAATCCGTCACCTGTAATTATTTGAGCATCACTCAAAATTTGATGCACTTTAACATTTTTCATTTTAGGAAACTCCATGCCCCATTCTTCTGATACTTTCTTTAGCAAAGATGCTGTTTCACTTTTTGAAATTAAATTGGATTTCATTTTTTTGCAATCTCTTGTCTGATATCTAAAAGATCCCTTAAGATGGAGCTCGCAGTTTCAGTTCCTCCAGCTCCCTTTCCAATTATTGTTTGAGTTCCAGAATGCTCTGATGTAAATGCAATTGCATTTAGTGTGCCGTTCACTCCTAATGGATCCTCTTTTGGTATTTCTTTTGGACTTACCACTAGCTCGTTATCACAAGATGCGACTAACTTCAATACTGAATTATTTTTCTCAGCTTTTTTAATATCTTCAATTGTCACTTTCCTTATTCCTGTACATTTGATATCTGGCATTGTCACTTTCATTCCCATGATCCAGTTGGCAAGAATGACCAATTTTGCAGCTGCGTCCAATCCGTCTAGATCTAATGATTCATCAGCTTCAACATATCCTTTATCTTTTGCATCCTTCAACGCTTCTTCAAATGACAACCCTGTGGCCATGTTTGATAAAATATAATTTGTCGTACCGTTTAGTATTCCTGCAAACGATGTTATCTTTTCTCCACTTAAACTATTTTTAGCGTAATCTAAGATAGGTGTTCCTCCTCCAACTGTGCCGCTAAACTTGAACATTACTTGATTGTACGTTGCTAATTCCATTAATGATGGGAATGCTAATGCAAGTGGGCCTTTGTTTACTGAAATAACGTGCATTCCTTTTTTCATTGCTGTTGTTATGTGGGTCATTCCTGGTTCTGCATCTTTGTAATTACTAGCTGTGGTTTCAATCAAGACATCAGCATCAAAATTTTTTAATATTTCAAAACCTGTCATTGCGTTATTTTCTTTTGAATAATTTTTTACAGTTCCGTACTTTTTCTTTATTTCTACAAGTTTATTAAATTTTAATCCTGACTGATCTACTGCACTACCCTTGCTATCGAATACCGCAATTAATCTTGGTTTTAATCCGTATTTTGCATATAGTTCATCTTTTCTTGACTCGAATAATTTTACTAAGCTTTGAGCTACAACCCCAAAACCGCATAATATTATTTTCATATTTCTTTGTCCGTTTTTGTTATATTTTTAATGTTCATTTTATTTCTCTTTGATTCCTTATCCTTAATTGTGTTTTATTAAATATTTTTCAACATACTCATAATGGTTTACTGACTGATTTTTTCCATATCCCCAATTGTAATTATTCATCTTTTTCGTGCTTTAGTGAAATTGAATTTATACAATATCTTTGATTTGTAGGCTTTGGACCGTCATCAAACACATGTCCTAAATGTGAGCCACACTTCTTACAATTAACTTCTGTTCTAACCATCCCATACTCTGTATCCGAGATGTATTCTATGTTGTCCTCTGATACTGGCTCCCAGAAACTTGGCCAACCTGAACCTGAATCAAATTTTGCATTTGATGAAAATAGTTCTTCTCCACAACAAACACATTTGAAATAACCCTCTAGTTTACTATCGTTATATTTGCCTGAAAAAGGCGGTTCTGTTCCGTGTTTGATACAAATTTCATATTGATCTGATGTTAACTGATCCTTCCATTCTTGTGGATCTTTTACAATTTTTTCTACCATGAACTGTACTACTTTTATTGTTATTAGAATATTGTTCTATTTTCTTCTCTTTTCTTCTGTTCTTTTCTCAGCTTCAAATCTTTCTAATTCATATTCCTTCAAATCTACAAATTTCATAATTTTACTTAAGTTTGGATGTACTTTGTTAATTTGCTTGTACATTTCTTGTGCAACGCGTCTATAATCAATATGGCCTTGTGGTATTGTTCTTAATTCAATTAAATGACATGCTTCTCTTAAATTTAATTTCATAAAATACGGGTAGTTATATGCAAAATTTACAACATACTGGCCTTGTTCGGGAAATTTTTTTCTAATTTTTTCAAATGTGGATTTTGTATTGTTCATACATTCTTTGAAATCTTTTTCAATTCCTAATGTTTTGATTTCTTTTGGTAACGTGTATCCGTGATCTGTTGTCAGCATCTGCCTTTCTAATGTGAGTGCTCTATGTCTATGAAGATCTCTGAACATTCCAAAATTATTGCATAGATCAAATGTATAGTATGTGTTCTCAAATGCACGGGATGGTCTATGTCTTTTGTTTGATCTTATTTTTGTAAATGCCTGTATGATCTTAATTTTTCTTTCTGTTGGTATTTTTTTAACTTGTTTCATTATGTTCTGATATGATGTACTTGGTGATTGTTCATACATTATGGATGTGATGATTTTATCAAGTGCTTGTTTTTCTGATTCATAATCTGTTAATTTTGTAAATGCCCCGATGGTTGGGTTTGATTTAATTTCTTTTAGTGTGATTGATCTAGATGTGTCTTTTACATCTCTTAGGTATTTTTGAAATGCTTTTCCATATTTGCCATCTGATCTTTTGACAAATGATTTTATTGTTGTTTCTAATTCTTTTTTGATTTTTGAGGCTAATTTTCTCTCTTCATCAAGTTCTGATGAGGCTAATACTGTTAAAAGATACTCAAATGCCCTTCCATTCCCTGTAATTCCAACATTTGTTAAAGTTGAAGCAGGTAATAGACCTCGTAAAATATCTAATGCTTTTGCTTTAGTTGAACCTCTGTAAATTAGGTTTGCTGATTTTATGTCCCCTTCTGTTTTTAATTTATTAAATAATTTTTCTTTTCCGTCTGATGAATCTTTGAAACTATATTTTTCAATAGGATATTTTTCTCTAATGTAATTTACCATCGGTTCAATATTTTTAGAATAAACATCAAAAGAAAAATTGCAACTGTCTTCATACGTGTCAGCAAATTTTGAATTCATAATTTTCTCATCTCTATAGAATCTATATTTTCCGTTTTCTTTTTTATTCCATGTAACATACCGTGAAGATTTTTCTAAATATGATAATCCTATTCTTCTATCTTCAATTTTTTTTACTGCAATGTTTGATAACCCTTCAATTGCAATTTGTGCTTCTCCCAGCTCTGCAACGGAATCGTCTCCGTATTCTAACAGCACTCTGTCGTAAAATTCCTCCCCCCTGTTTTTATTTTTTAAAAATTCATCTAGAAAAATTTTTCTCATGCTTTTGTCTGTTCTGCTATACCTTGACATCAATGCTCCACGATCAACTTGACGTGGAGTGATTATTGCAAACACATTATCTTCCGTGTTTGAAAAATGTTCTGATAATGTTTTGCTTTCTTTAATTGTAAATTCTGGCAATATGTATAACTTATTTTACAATTATTAATACTCTATTTCTTTTTCCCAATTTGAATTAGATCGGGACCTTTTTCTTTATTTTTGTCATTGCCTTTTGTTTGCCATCTTAACAGAACTTCTTTAAATCCTGCAGCATCTGATTCGTTTTCAGTGTACATAATTGTTGTAATCCAATGTCCTCCTTTTGCTGTTTTACCTCCAATTGAATTCATCCAAAAATCATTTGGTAGACTTTCCATGGCTTTATTGTCTGGCTCTTGCACTGTTTTACTCCATCTGCTTGCAACAAAATTTAAAATTTGTTCAAGTTCTTCTCTTTGAATCATAATTATTCATTAAAAACTCTGAATTTTAAAATTACTCTTGAGCCCATTATCCAAAGTTAGTTAATTTAATCTTACTAAAACTAAAAAGATTACTTACACTTTATGGGTTATACAAATCTCATTAGTTACTACCATGACAAACAATGATACCGAAATAATCGGTAAAAACGTCAAAGACATGTACGGAACATTCATGGGTAAAGTCATAGGAACAATCACTGAAATTGACGGTAGTATTCAATCCGTCGGTATTGATTGCGGTTCTCAAGGATTACAGCAAATCCAATATGAGCAACTTGTAG
>JACNFV010000103.1 GCA_014384445.1 Candidatus Nitrosopumilus sp.
GCTGTTCAATTTGATTACTCTTCATTGAATTTAAGAAAACCATTATTTTTCATTGGGGGTCTTGCTCAAATGGGTGGATTGGAATTGGCAACAGGTGTGTTGACTAAAATTAAATCTGATTCTAATTTGTGGTGTGATGCTGGGTGGAGTTTTGCTGGAACTTTATCAAAAAAATACCATGCAGATTCAAAAAACAAGGCTGGATGGGGCACTTTTATTGAAAATAACTCTCTTCAATTCATCCAAAATATTTCATTGCCAACTGCTTGGTCATTTCATGAATCTGATGAAACACAATATATTTTTGCAAAATCCCTTTGAGTAATAGCAATCCAAATTAAGTGTCAATTTCAAAATGTTCTTGGACACGTGGCTCAGCTTGGATAGAGCAAGCGCTTGCGGAGTGCTAGGTCGTCGGTTCAAATCCGATCGTGCCCGCTTATTATTTAATTTTAGTAATTCAATGAATTTTATTTATTCTTAAATAGCATATTACTTCATAATTGTAATGAGCCGTCAGGATTTTACAAATTCTTCAATACTAGTCAAAGATATTATGACTAAAGCACTAATTTCTGTCAATACTGAAACCACTGTATTTCAAGTAGCAAAGATGATGGACCAAGGTGGGATTGGTGCCGTTCTTGTAAAGAAAGATGATCATCTTGTTGGTATAATCACTGATAGAGATTATGCCACAAAAATTGTATCCAATAACCTTCCATCTGACACTCATGTAGAAAAAATAATGTCTTCCCCCCTAATCACAATTAATTTTGATGAACCTATTTCTGCTGCAGCACAAAGAATGACTAGTAAAAAAATTCGAAAACTTGGAGTAACTGACAATGGAAAAATAATTGGATTAATTACCTCTACTGATTTAGTTACTCAACTTACTAAATAATTAGAATGCTTTTGTTTTTCTAAGAAATATTGTAACTGATATCATATAACATGTTGTTGCAATAACTTCTGAAATTATTGATGCAAGGTATGGCTCAATACCTATTTCTAAAAAGTAATACAAACTTGGCCATCTTATTCCTAGATATATTACCTCGCCAATACCAAATGATGAGATTAATTTTAATAATTCTTTTTTAATTAATTTTGATTCCATGGTTTTGTATCTTTTTCTATTATCCATGTAAAACAAACTTGAAAATAATCCAAAGTAAATTACATATCCAATAATTATTGTTATGGTTGTGGTTAGATAATTGTCATAATTTGTTAATAATTGAGCAGCTACTGCAGATAATGACGCTGATGCAATAAAACAAATTATAAAATTCCTATTAATTTGTAATAATTGTTTATTTACTTTCATAATTCCTTTAACAGTTTGGACAACTTTTGCCTGAATCTTTTTTAGATTTGCCATGAGCTTTTTGCATGTGCCTCATCAATCTTTCTGTAGCTGTAAAATTCATTCCACACATTTGACATTCTGTACCTGTGATGACTATTCCTTTTTCCTTATTTCCAAAAAGTCCCATAAATTGAGATTTTTCATATTGATTAAAAACGTTCTTCATCGATTACACATTATTTTGAAAAGTAACTTTTTTTACGGAAACTTTATTGCTATCTTCGGCAATACAGATTATCTTGGATTGTTTACAATGTAATGGTAAGGGGAAATTCATGAATGAATTTGGTATTGTAGAAAAATGTACTTTTTGTAAAAATCCTGATTTATCTTTTGGATAGATATTTTTATGTAGATACGTACATACAAAACAAACAAAATAAATTATTTTTAATTAATCTGGATTGTAGTTATGAAAAAAAGATGTGAGTGGGCAAAAGATGAGCCAAATACCACTTATCATGATAATGAGTGGGGAATACCTATCCATGATGATGTGATATTATTTGAATTTCTAATTTTAGAGGGTGCTCAAGCTGGATTATCTTGGAGTACTATTCTTAATCGTAGAAATGGATATCGTATTGCATTTTCTAATTTTGATGTAGTTGCAGTTTCAAAATATACTCAAAATCATGTTAAAAAATTAGTACAAAATAAAGATATTATTAGAAATAAACTTAAAATTAATTCTGCAATTAATAATGCAAAACAGTTTATTAAAATTCAAAAAGAATTTGGATCTTTTGATGCATATTTGTGGAGTTTTGTAAATCATAAGCCTATTAAAAATAAATTCAAAAAACACTCTGACTTACCTGCTTATACCGTGATATCAGAAAAACTAAGCCAGGATCTTAAAAAACATGGATTTACTTTTGTTGGACCCATAATTTGCTATGCATTAATGCAAGCAGTGGGAATGGTAAATGATCATACATCTGATTGTTACAAATATTTGAGATAGATCTGCACAATATTTTATATTTGGAATTATTTTAACAAATATTAGAAATATTATGAGTGAAAATTCTTTTGCAACTTCATTATCTTGTATAGATGGTAGAGTTCAACTTCCTATGATTAGTTGGATTAAAGATAGATACTCTGTAGATTTTGTTGACACTATTACTGCACCTGGAATTGATAAGGTAATTTTTGACGGTAATGTTGAATCTATTAAAAAAAGCCTAATGATTTCTATTTCTAACCATAAATCATCACATGTTGTTATTTCGGGTCATTTTGGTTGTGCTGGAAACCCTGTTTCTGATGAAGATCATTTTACTCATATCAAAAAAAGTGTTGAAATTATTAATTCTTGGAATTTAGAAGCTGACGTTGTTGGTGTATGGCTTGACGAAAATTTTATTCCTCATTTAGTGTAATTCTATTTCTAACCGTAAATCATGCAATGCTCGCATTCACACACTTCTTGCTCTTTTGATTTTTTTAGACATTTTTTATGTTGACCTGCTTGGCATTGAACACACACTTCTTCTATGTTCTCCACTTCAGTATATTTTTTTGATTGATCAAAACCAAAACCTCCATCTTGCGGTCCTACCATGACTTTTCATTAATTTGTCTAGTATTTCTAGTTCACTAATCTAATGCCGTTTTAATTGTATTTTGTAATTCAATCTTGTTCTCTTCAATTATCCCTCTAATTTCAAATGTATCTACATACCCTCCTGCTGATGCACGTGTTGCTTTGAGTAGATAATGCAATGATCCTTCTTCAATTTTTCCAACATAATATCCGTAAAGAAAATCTAATTCATCGTTGCATTTCCAAATTTTTTTAATGTTTGGAAATGTCTGTTCGATTTCGGTGGGTATTTCTTTTATTCTCCTTTTGATGTAATTATCCAATGATTTTCTAATTGTACTGTCTTGAAGCAATTCTATTTTTACCTGACACTTGCTACTTTTTAGTCCTTATTCTGATATCTTTTTTTTTCATCATCTTTATTGTCCCACATATGCATAGTGCCTCTAATCATAAATGAGCCCACAATTATTGTTCCTAATCCTACTACTACAAAAACAAACAATTTGCCTATGTCTTTGATACTTGCCAACACCATTCACTTACTGTCATTCTAATTATAACTGTCTAAATTTATCAATTAGATTCAATAATGCGTTTGATATTTTTTTTAATATGAGTAAAAAGCAGCAAGTTGTCGCATGGATTGCAATGATTGGAGGGGGTATCGGTTTCTTCTTCTTCTCTATTGAAATGGCTGAATTCATGCGTTAATTCTGAAAATTAATTACGCTCTTTTTATTTAAAATATTGATGTCCGTTATTACTTCTGAAATCAAAAATTTTCTAAATCTTCAAAAATTAGGTTATGTGGCAACTGTTTCTTCTGATGGTAAGCCTAACGTTTCTCCAAAAGGCACCATCATTGCCTGGTCTTCTACAATTCTTGCATTTGCAGATATTCGCTCCCCTGACACGATGCTGAATTTACAAAACAACCCTTTTGTAGAAATCAATGTAATTGATCCTTTATCTCGTAAGGGGTACCTGTTTTCTGGAACTGCCAAAATAATTAAGGACACTCCTCTTTACTATGACATCCTTAGCTATTATAGAAATAATGGCATACAAAGTCCAATTAATTCTATTGTGATTGTTGACGTTTCATCTGTTTCTATCGTGACATCGCCCCTGTATGATTTGGGTAAAACTGAAGATGAAATTAAATCAAAATGGAAACGATATTTTACTGATTTATAATTTTTATATTTAATTTGACGATGATTTAATTTTTACTAATTCTTGTCTTGTTTTTTTATGAGCTTCTCTTTCTTCTTCTAGCAACCCTTGTATTTCTTCTAATTCTTTTTGTGTTGTACTGAGTTTTGATTTTAATGATCCTACAACTATGCTTGCAGCCTCTATCACGCTTGCATTGTTTTTTTCAACCGGATTGTTTCCTGTGATCTCTTTTTCTTCTTTTGGTGTTAGAACACTAGTGTCTTGAAAATTTTCTTTTTCATCTAGCTCTTGCTTTGCATTGTATAATCTTGAATTTGCCTCATCTAATTCTTTTCCTACTTCTACTTGCTGTTTTCTTATTCCGTGTAGTGTTGTTTGCCCTTTTACAATTTCTTCTTTCATTTGCTTGTGTTCTTTTGTAATTTTATCTAATTCTTCTTTTATTTTTTTAAAATTATTTTCAGTTTTGTTAAATTCATCAATTGTTTTTGTATCTTTGATCTGTTGAGCATTTTTGATCTTTTCTCTTGTTTCTCTGTGCTCTCTTTGAACTATGTCCAATTCCATCTTTTTTTGGTTGAACTCTTTTTTTATCAGCATTAAGTTGGTAACTGTTGTATCATACTCTTCTTTGACTGTTTGAATTTTTTCTGTAATTTTTGTGATTTCCTCTTGCTTTATTCTGAATTCATTTTGAAGACCTTCTACTTCTGTTTCTAGTTCTTCTTTGAGTATGGATTCATTGTTTTCCTCTATCTCGACTTCTTTCTTTTTGCCAAAAAATCCCATTACTCTTTATGCCTCTTTTCTAAAAAATGAACCTTTCCTTATTGACGTTTTACTCTGTTTCTTACAAATTTTAGATAAAATCCAATTGAACCGATTATTATGCCTCCAACCCATCCGATTAGACTCAAACTTGCCGGAAAAATGTCCTCATTTGGTGTTACTATGAGTAATAATGCGCCTAAAATTATTAATGCGAATCCTCCGCTGTTCTTGCTTTTGTTGTATTCTCCGTGAACCATGATTAAAGATATTCTGAAAGTGTTTTGGCAACTTGTTTTCTTCCAATGTCTCCAATGAATGGTCCTATCTTTGGTCCTCTTGAAGTTCCTAAAATTATTTGATACAGTATTTTAAAGAAATCTTTTGGTTGTACGTCATTTGCTTTTGCAATTTGATATATTGTATTTTGTATGTCCTCTGGGTCCTCTTCTTCTTGTAATGCTGTAACTAGTATTCCTAGTGCTTTTTTTGATGTGTCATCTAACTCCACTTCTATCTTTTCTTGTTCATCAAACTCATCTGAATAATTTCCTGCAATCTCAATTAATTTTTCAACTTCTGGTTCTGGATTTTTTATTACGCCGTAATCGATTAGTTTTTTCATCACTCTTTCATTTCTATCTTCTTTGAAAATTTTTGTTAATTCAATTAATAGTCTATAATTAACATGGATGCTTGACTGTTTTGGCGGATTAAGAAGATTGACATACTCGTACAGTCCTTTTAATTTAGTTAATTTTGCTTGATTATCTACTTTGATCCTTCCAAAGTATGTGTCTTCAAGTTCATTGTACTCGTTCATCAAACCTGGAATATCATCAAGCCCTAATTCTCTTGCCCCTGTAATTCTTTTGTATAGTAACAGCAGGATTGATTTTGGATTGCCAAACTCTAACCATTTTTGTGCTGTAATTACATTGCCTAATGATTTTGAAATCTTTTTTCCTCCTTTGTCCAAAAACATTTCATATTTTACGTGGTGAGGATGTGGTACCCCTAAAATTTCATCTGCCACCCAGTCATTTACTTTCACTGAATCCATGATATCTTTTCCATACGCTTCAAATCTGATGTCAAATGCTGACCAGCGCGCTGCAAATTCTACTTTCCATGCTAACTTTCCTAAATCTTTTGTAATGTCTGATTCTCCTTCATGACCGCAACCTTTGACCATCTTTGAACCAATTTCTGTATCGTGACATTTGTATTTCACTTTCTTTTCTGAAATAACGTATTCTGTAGCTTCAGCTGTATAGAGTCTATTACATTCTGAACATACTGGAAAATAGGGTAAATATTTTTGATACTTTTCTTGTCCTACTAATTCGGAAATCCCATCTCCTATTTTCGTGCTATTTTGTAATATTGTATGAATGTGATCTTTTAGCAATCCTTTTTCGTATGTGTCTTTAGCTCTTCTAAATTCATATTTTATTCCAACTTTGTCCAACCCATCCAAAAGAATGCTGCTCATGTGCATTCCGTAAGAGTCATGACATCCATAAGGATCTGGAATTAATGAAACTGGTTTTGCAATATGTTCTTCTAATCCAAACTCTTTCATTCCTTCTGGAACTTTTCTTAATCCGTCTAGATCATCTGAATATGCGATTAATTCTGATTTGTATCCTAAATTCTCTAATGCTAATTTTACACCATATGCCCTAACTGCATCCCCTAAACTTCCAATGTGTGGAATTCCTGATGCTCCTAGGCCGCTCTCTACCCTTATCATGTCTAAGTTTCTTCCTAGTTTTTTTTCACGTTCAATTAATTCAGATGCTAGTTTGTCTATCCATGTCCCTTTACCGATAATTTTTTCTTCTGACATATCTTTTCACTAATTCAATATCTTGGACATGTATGGCCCATATAACGAATACCCTAGTTTTTGATAATATTCTCTTGTACCTATTGCACTAATTACTAGAAGTTTTTTGGCATCAAATTCTTCTCTGGATATTTTTTCAGCTTCCTTCATCAATTTCTTTCCTAAACCTGTATGCTGAACTTCGTCTTCTTCTTTTTCACCTAGTTTCAATGATTTTCCATATACGTGAATTTCTCTTACTATGCATGTGTCTTGATTAATTTCATCTCTATGTGCTTCAATGCTTGGTTTTCTTAATCTCAAAAATCCATATATCAATTCATTTCTATCCTCATATGATAGGAATACCTCTTTCCCGCCTGATGACTCATAGTTAATTCTGTCTAGTTTTACTTCGCCACCATTTGATTTTTTATTAGATAGTCCTACTTCCCTACACCTGATACACTTGCAAGAAAGTCCTTGCTTTGCAAGATTTTGGTGCACAATTTGTCTTAGATTGCCTGCCTTTGGTCCTGCAATAATCTCTCCTGGTGTGATTTCTCTTTGAACCCTCATGATTCTTACCCATTTTGGAACGTTCTTTTTTGCTTCTGTTAATACTTTGATCATGTCTTCATCTGAATATGGCGTGTATCTTCCTTGCTTGTATTCTTCGTAGAGCGGTGTATTTTCAATAACTAATGATGGATAAATTTTCAACATATCTGGACGTAATTGTGGATCAGAAAATAATTTTTTAAAATCTGTAATGTCTTCCTCTGGCTTCATTGTAGGCAAACCTGGCATCATATGTGCGACTAGTTTGTATCCTGCATCTTTTGAAATTTGAAATGACTCGATTACGTCATTGTAGTTGTGACCTCTGTTGACTATTTTGTAAACCCTTTCTTGTAATGACTGAACTCCGATTTCTACTCTTGTAATCCCGTAACTTAACATTAAATCTACGTGTTCTTTCTTACAGTAATCTGGTTTTGTTTCAATTGTAAAACCTACGTTTCTTATCGCCGCATGTTCGTTGTTGGATTTTGCTTCTTCCAAATCTTTTGAGTCAACTCCGTTTAACGCATCGTAACACGATTTAATGAAATCTTTCTGATAGTCTTTTGGCATGAATAGGAAAGTTCCTCCAACTATCACTATTTCCATTTTGGATGGATCATGTCCAAAAGCAATTAATTTTTCAATCTTTGATGTGATTTGTAATTTAGGATCAAATTTATTTGCAATTGCGTTTAATGATGATGGTTCTTTTCCTGTATAGCTGTTGGGGGAATTAAATTCAATTCCTCCTGGACAATAAGTACATCTTCCATGAGGACATGCGTATGGTTTTGGCATTAATGCTACTACTGATACACCTGATGCTGTTTTTGCAGGTTTTCTTATGAGTACTTTTTTTAATTTATCAAAATCTGATTTTTTTGCCACTGACAATATTTCATAATTTTTTGGAATTCTATCTAATGAATATTTTGTACAGATTTTTATGATTTCTTCCTTAACTTGTTTTTTACTTGGATCTTGAATTGTTAAAAGATTCTGAGTAATCTCAGCATATGCCTTAGATTGTATTGAATCTAACTTAATCATGATATTGTTGATCCAACACCGTTAAAATTTATTCTGATTTTGATTCTACTGTTTTATTTGGTTGGCTGCTGTCATTTCTTTGCTCTTTTCTGTATTCAATTTTTAACCAAATTGGCGTAATGATGGTTGTTACTACCACCATGATTATGATTGTAGAGTATACCTCAGATGTTAGAACTCCAGCTGTTACGCCGACCCCTGCCACAATTAATCCTACTTCACCTCTTGAAATCATTCCAATTCCTACACGCAATCCCTGCTGCTTGCTTTTTAAGAAATACATTGCAGGAAGACCACATCCAAATAATTTTGTTGTAACTGCAACTATGATTATGGCTCCACTCAATATCATGATATTCAAATCAACTGCTCTTAGATCTACTTGTGCTCCAATGATTGCAAAAAATAACGGTGCAAAGATCAATCCTATTTTTCCTACATAGTTTTCTATTTTATCAAATACCTTGGTAGTTGACAGTGCCATACCTACTGCAAATGCCCCTACGATTGGTGACAGGCCTATGGAACCTGCAAGCGCTGCTGCACCAAAGAACGCCGCAGTAGCTATTCCTTCAACACTTCCCTTTGCTTTCCATATTCTTGGTGTGATTACCTTTGGAATTACAACTACTGCAACAATGAGCATTATTGCAAAGAATCCTAATACCTGTAAAATTGTAATTACTATCTCTGTAATGTCTATGTTATCTACTCCTCCGTCTGATCCTGCAATTGACGTTACCACTGATAGAACTGCAATTGCTAGTATATCATCAACAATTGCTGCACCTATGATCAGTCTAGCTTCGGGCGTTTTGATTTTTCCAAACTCACTTAAGACTTGAATTGAAATTGCAATACTTGTCGCTGTAAGCGCAGTTGCAATTAACATTGATTGTAATGCATCAAATCCAAAAAATTGGAAAACTGCAAGTCCTACAAAGAACGGAATAACTACTCCTAATGTTCCAACTACGAATGCTGCTTTCCCTCCTTTGAGAAATTCTTTTGGTGTCATTTCTAACCCTGCCATGAATAAAATTACAATTGCACCCATTTCCCCTAATATTCTGATTTCATCATTGATTTGCAGTAGTTGTTTTCCATCAACTATTTGCAATCCTCCCAATGCAAATGGCCCCACAATCATACCTGCAATTAGTTCTCCTAACACAATTGGAAGTTTTAATCTGAGAAAGAGTTCTGCCATTAACTTAGCTGCAAAAAGAAGTATTCCTACTCCAATTATTGTTTCAATGAACTGGGCTTCACTCATAATTATCTAATAAAATTAAAAAAATCTGTCATATAAAATTGGTCAATTTTGGGATGTAATCGCATTTTCTGGGCACCAATTTTTCAGTTAAAATCAAGTTTACTTCATTAAATTATGCAAGAATAGCCTATCTGTCTTTAAGTTGAGATTTTCGCTTCTTTTTTGATTTTATTGGCTGTGTAAAACTCTCGATCAAACTATTCTTATTTTTTATTCTACAGTTTTAATGTCTGGTTAAACATTCATCATATCGCTATTATGCAAATTCATTGTAATGATTACATCAATTAGTTATGATGAGAAGAACGGGATTTATTTCACCCGTACTTTCTATCTTCTCATCATTTCTAGATCCAACTAGACACACAATCACTTCATTGTATCTAGTTTTTGACTTTGGTACATTTGATGTTGTATTGATAATTATACAACATATAAAATTAGATTTTAAAATAAACATGATCTATTTTGTTAAATCTAATTCTCTACTTACTGGCATTGGAATATATTTTGCAGAAAAAACGCGTGGATTATTTTTCAATAATTTCAATGTCACCAGCGATTTGATGAACACACAATATTCCTTCCTTCCGCTCATCGTACCGTCTGTCTTTCACTTCCATTTCTAACAAAACAAGACCATAACTTACCAATACAAATCAATTTTTCATATAAGGTAATTCCAAGTCAGAAATTATTTTGTTGTTGCTAGATTAGGCAATTTTTATTGAATTTACCGTAACTCCTTTTTTAGAAACTACCTGTCCTATTTCTTGACTTTTGATTTTATGTTTTTTAAATATCGATTTAATTTTACTGACTTGATCTTTTGGTGCCATTACGCAGAAACCAACTCCCATGTTGAACGTTTTGTACATTTCTTCTGGTTTCACTCCTTGTTCCTCTATTAGCCCCATAACTGGAGGTATTTTTGGAAGTGAGTCTATTTCATAACCTATGTTTTTGAGGCGTAAT
>JACNFV010000095.1 GCA_014384445.1 Candidatus Nitrosopumilus sp.
CAAGATCCCATTGATGGAAATATCGATAACGTCCTTTTTGAGGTTCATCGTATCTGAACACGCCGCCAAAACTAGAAATTTTTGCTGGAAGTTTCATAGATTTTTGAGATGTGGCATATCTTGTGAGGCCCATTGTAAAATCAAATCTTAATGCAATTTCTCGATCTCCTTTATCTTTAAAATAATAAATTTCATCTCGAATTGCAGGGCCAGATTTAGTTTCAAGTGTAGATAATAGTTCAATTGGGGAAGGATCCATGAATGAAAATCCATACAGATTGGTTAGTTGTTTAAAGTGAGATCTAATATGTTCGATATTTTCTGTCTCAGATTTTGTAAAATCTTTCATTCCACGTGGTAATTCCAAGTTAATTATCTGTTAGAGAGTTGTGATTTAGATATTTCTATAATATTATACAGTATTTTCTTCTAAATCTTGTTCAAGTTCAGGAAAATCATCCCACCAATTTTTACTTGTAATCATATCTAATCAAAATAATTTTTCTTAGCTTATAGATCTTTGTAAAACAAAATAATTAAATTTACTAGACAATTAAAAAGTGACTATTTTTTAGAGAGATTTTTTGTACAATTAGTGAATATGGAAAAAACAATTCTTGGAGACAATTTAGAAATTTGTAGAATTCTAAATGGAATGTGGCAGGTGGCAGGAGGTCATGGTCAGATTGATTCAGGATTAGCAATACAAGATATGGAAAAATATCAAGAATTAGGCTTTACAACATGGGATCTTGCAGATATTTATGGTCCCGCAGAGTCACTGATTGGAAAATTTAGTAAAAAAACAAAACAGAATTTTCAAGCATTTACAAAATTTGTTCCAAATCCAGGACCAATGAGCAGAAGTATTGTAACTCACTATATTGATGAATCATTGAAAAAAATGAATGCAGATTGCATTGATTTACTTCAATTCCATTGGTGGGACTATCAAGATTCAAGTTATCTTGATGCATTACAACATTTATCAAAATTACAAAATGAAGGGAAAATAAAACATTTAGGGCTTACAAATTTTGATACTAAAAGAATTAAAATAATCATTGAAAAAGGTTTTAAAATTATATCAAATCAAGTTCAATATTCCATTTTAGATCAAAGACCAGAAAAAATAATGGTTCCATTTTTTATCAAACATAAAATTCAAATCATTACATATGGAACATTGTTGGGAGGATTTTTTTCAGAAAAATATCTTAACACAGATGAACCAACTAGAGCAGATTTAACTACAGCCAGTTTACAAAAATACAAAAATATGATTGACATGTGGGGCGGATGGCAATTATTTCAAGAATTACTTGAAGTTTTAAACAGTATAGCAAAAAAACATGACTGCAGCATCGCAAATATTGCTACAAAATTCATTCTAGATAAACCACAAGTGTCAGGGGTGATAATTGGAGCAAGATTAGGAATTACAGATCATATAGAAGATAATAGTAAAGTTTTTGATTTAAAAATAGACCAAGATGATATTTCATTAATATGCACAGTTACTGCAAAAGCAAATGATTTGTTTAATACAATAGGTGATTGTGGTGACGAATACAGATAAAAAAGATGGAAATTAAAATTGGGTGTACCGGATGGAGTTATCAAGGATGGTCTGGAACTTTTTATCCAAAAAATCTAAAAAATTCCGAATGGCTAAAGTATTATTCACAAATTTTTAGCATCACTGAAATAAATTCTACATTTTATAAAATCCCATCACAAGAAATTGTTAGAAGATGGAATGCAAATACACCAAGTCATTTTAAATTTACAGCAAAATTTCCATCTGTCATCACACATGAAAAAAGACTAGAGGGAATAAATTCAGAGATTTTTTCATTCTTAACATCACTCATACCAATTCATGAAAAAATTTCAGCGCTGGTATTACAATTACCACCATCATTAAGTTTTGAAGAAGCCAAACCTAGATTGGAAGAACTATTTGATATTTTACCTACTGATTTTGTATATCCAATTGAAGGAAGACATGAATCATGGTTTACAGATGAAGCATTGAATTATCTTAAACAAAAAAAACATTGTCTTGTATGGAATGTAGTAGAAGGTGTAAACAATCCAATGCCAACAACATCAAATTATCTTTACGTTAGATTAATTGGAGATAGGAGTATTCCAGATAATCAATTTGGTACAATAAGGAAAAATAAATCAGGTTTAATTAAAAATTGGGCACAAAAATTAGCAGAAATTTCAGACATTCCACTTGCAATGGTAATGGCTAACAATCATTTTGAAGGATTTGGACCTGCAACTGCAAATACTTTGGGAGAAAATTTAGGTATGCGGGAATTAGTCTGGGAAGAAAAAAAACAAAAAACATTAGGAAATTTTTAAATTATAACAGAATAGGATGAAATTTTGGTAAAAATAAAAAGTTAGTTACTAAGACCCATGGCCTCACCAAAATAATATCCCCCAAGTATAGTAATAGATGCCCAAATACATGAACCAATAAAAGTAAATAAAACAAATTTAGGAATTTTCATTTTTAATAATCCAGCAGGTACTGAAATCATTTCTCTCATTACAGGAACCATTCTTCCGATTAAAACTGCCTTGTCACCATATTTTTCAAACCATATTTCTACACGTTCTAATTTTTCTTCAGAAATTCTAAAATTTTTTAAATATCGAAGTAAAACAGTACGTCCAAGTTTTAATGCAATTAGATAGATAACAGTTGTTCCAATTGTAGCGCCAGATCCACCAAGAAGAATCATTGGAATGACACCAGATAAAGAAATTCCTTGTTGTGCTGCCAAAAATCCAGCTGTTGGAAATATTGCAAGAGTTGGAATTGGCGGGATTACAGTTTCAATTAATGCTGCAAAAAATATCCCTTCGTAAAGATGCTGGCCTAAAAAATCTGCAATTATTGGTAAAAATGAATCAAATGGTTCCATTTTTTTATTATAAAAAATCTCACTAAATTACCTTACGAGTAAAAGATTAAACAAATAATTAATTTTTGTGCCCAAATATCAGAATTTGAAGAAAAACACTATTTCATGAAAAAATTAAAAAATATTCTAACTCCAAACTTTTTCTTTGAAAGTCCACCGCTTATTTAATAAGAAATTACCAAATGCTGCAACACCGACTGCTAAAATTAATGAAATTGGGTATGAAACATTCCATTGATCTACAAGATTGTAAACTATACCAAGTTGAACCAATGCCCCAATAGAGCTAAATCCAGCAAATTGCAAATATTGAATAATAGTTCGTTTTGGAGAGAAATCTCTATCTTCAAATGTCCAATATTTGTTTAGTAAGAAATTACTTGAAATTGAAAATATTATTCCAAATGTAGTAGCATGAAGATACCACATATCAGAATTTAAAGAAAAAAGCATTGATGCAAAATAATTAATTGCTAAACCGGAAGCTCCAACTGTGAAAAATCTTGCAGCTTTTGAGATAAATCTAACAGATGTTCGGGATTCATCTTTTTCAACGGTTCTACCATATTTGTATAATTTCCAGACAGATTTAAAATAATCAAAAATAGTGGAAGTGTCAAGTTTACTAGAACCAAGTTCTCTATCAGTAAAAGTATAGGGTACTTCTTCTATCCTAACACCTTTTGTTTTAACTAAAATTTCTAATAACATTTTGTAACCAAGTGCATCAAATTTTAATCCATTAAGAATATTTTTCTTAAAAGCAAAAAATCCAGACATAGGATCATGGGATTCAATCCCCAATCCTTTTTTTGCAATTAAAGTTGCAACTTTACTCATTAATTTTCTTTTAATTGGCCAACCTTGGATTGAACCTCCATGCACATACCGTGAAGCAATTGCAATATCACATCTAGTTTGTTTAATTGCATCAACTAATTTTGGGATAATATTTGGGGGATGTGAAAAATCACTATCCATTACTACAATTGTATTTGCGGAAGATTCTTGAATTCCATTAAGAATTGCAGAACTTAATCCATTTTTTGCTTTTCGTTTAATTACATTAATTGTATGACTAGATTTGTCTTTAATTGAATGAAAATAATCTTCAGCAATTTTTGCAGTGTTGTCAGGAGAATTATCATCTACAACTATAGTTTCAAGTTTGAAATTAGATGGGAAAGATTTCTTAATGTGATCTAAAATATCACAAATATTTTTAGATTCATTATAAGTAGGCAAAATTATTGAAATTTCTGCTGTATTCAATATAACTAATCTTTTTAAATTGACTTAAAATGTTTAATGTAAAAATTTTAGCTTTTTTAGTATCGTATGTTCAAAATATTAATGATTATGGAATTGAATTATCCAATCTGAGGAATACGGAGTTTTTTAAAAAAAGAACTAAGGTTTTAAAAAAACTTTTAGGGTATTAGGTTTTTTTGCATGAATAATTGCATCCTCAAATCTATCCAAAGAAAAAGTAGAATCAATCATAGAATTAACAGAAATAACGCCTGTAGCAAGTGCATCAATTGCAGGCTTGAATAGTCCACATCTAGAACCAATTAAAGTAATTTCATTAATTATAGTAGAAGTCAAATCAAGATTTTCTCGCGATGCAATGGTAGATTTTAAAACTACAGTGCCACGAGGTTTTACAAGTTTCATGGTATCAGTGAATCCAGAATTACTTCCTGTAGCTTCCACTACAAGATCAAACAGTTGTTCATCAGTGGATTCAATACCAATTTTTATTTTAATTCCAGATTGAATTAAGCCTTCAAGTTTATTTTGATGCTTACCAAAACACGTAATGTTAGAGCAGGTTAATTTTATAACTTGAATAATTAATTGAGCTAATCTCCCATCACCTACAACTGCAACATTCCATTCAGGTTTCAAAGATATCTGTTCATTAATTTCAAAAGCAGCAGCTAAAGGTTCTACGAATACTGCTTGTTCATCACTAATTGAATCGGGGATTATATGTAAATTTTTTTCAGGTAATGAAAGAAATTCAGCAAATGCCCCATCCCGTTTTAAAATTCCAAGTACCGTTCTTGATGGACAATGTCGATCCATTCCCCTAATGCAAAAATCACATTTGGTACATCCAGCATTAATTTCACCTACAACTCTCTTACTAATTAAATCAGGATTATTAGATTTTATCACAGTTCCAACAAATTCATGACCTAAAATTCCAGTATATTTCATGTATCCATCTAAAATTTCTAAATCAGTTCCACAAATTCCAGCCAAGTTAACTTGAACTAGTGTTTCATTAAATTTAGGATCAGGATAATTATTATCAAAAATCATTTGTTTACCGTCGAAAAAAGTTGCTTTCATGAAATAATGAAGATTTATCCCAATTTTAAAAGATTATGATGAGATGATAAAATTATAGATATTGTGTAGATTAATAATTAGAGAAAATTAAAAATATTATTGAGCTATAGATTTCTAGATCATGCAACAGATGCAATAATTGAAATTAATGCAAAAGATCTAAAAGAAGCATTTTCAGTTGCAGCAGATGCAGTCATTAATTTAACATTAGATCAAGATAAAGTTGAAGAGAAAGAAAATAGGGAATTTGTAGCTCAAGGTAAGGATCTCTATTATCTTCTTTTTAGTTGGTTAGAAGAAATTCCATTTGTTCTCATTACTGAAGGATTTGCAATAAAAAGAATAGAATTTAGCATTGAAAAAAATAATTTCTACAAAATAAAGGCAAAAGCATTTGGAGAGACCCTTGACTTAAAAAAACATAATTTCAAAGTGGAGATAAAGGCACCTACATTTTACGATATGGTGATTAGAAATGAAGAGAAAGTATACATGAAATTCCTTCTTGACTTGTAAGTTTGTGAATAATTATTTGCTATAAACAGGAAAAAATTATGCTTGTTTTTTAAAAATCAATTTTCTAAGTGATAATATGCAAGGAAAATTAGCTGGATTTGGAATATTATCATTATTTTTAATCATGTTAGTACCAGTTTATGGAGAAGTAACTGAGTTTTCAATTGAAAAGAATTTTTACACAATTGATGAAGGAGTAGTATTTGTAGGAGATACAGATGAAGAACGTGAACAAATTAGCATTACAATAGTAAATCCAAATGGAAAAGAGAGTCTCCTAACAGGAACAGTGTCAAATATACAAGGGGAATTTGAAACAATGGCAAAAAGTGTAGAGGATAGTTTTTCAATTATTGGGATGTATGAGTTAACAGCATTTACTACTCAAAAAGATAATGGAATTAAAATGATTCTTGAATTTGATGGAAATTCAATTTCAGAGCCAACAAAATATGTATTACAATTAAATTCAATTCGAGATAAAATAGCAGAAACAGAAACAACCGTTAGTTTTACAGCCAGTATAACGGATAGTTCAATTACAAACGCAGTTTATAATCTTGAAAATGCACCAGTAGATGCTACAATTGATCCAATAACTGGAAAATTTATTTGGACTCCATCAAAATCCTATGGAAGTTTTAAAGATGTAATTTATAATTTTGACATCATTGTTAAACATGATAATCAAGAAGATAGAGAAAATATTTCAATTACTGTAAAAAAAGCATATGATGAACCAGTAATAGAGCCAAATGTAGAACCAGTAATAGAGCCAAATGTAGAACCAGTAATAGAGCAAACTAAATCCACAGTTGCTTCATTTGTTGATCAAACAAAAGATCCACAAAGTTATGTGAACAGATACAATGATGAGCCAACATACAAGGAGTGGTTTGATGAAAACTATTCACAGTATTCTTCAATTTATGAAGCAGTCGGATTAGAAGAACCATTACAAATTCCGGCTTCATTTGTTGATCAAACAAAAGATCCACAAAGTTATGTGAACAGATACAATGATGAGCCAACATACAAGGAGTGGTTTGATGAAAACTATTCACAGTATTCTTCAATTTATGAAGCAGTCGGATTAGAAGAACCATTACAAATTCCGGCTTCATTTGTTGATCAAACAAAAGATCCACAAAGTTATGTGAACAGATACAATGATGAGCCAACATACAAGGAGTGGTTTGATGAAAACTATTCACAGTATTCTTCAATTTATGAAGCAGTCGGATTAGAAGAACCAGAATTTGGAATTTGTGGAGACGGAACAAAATTAATCAATGGTATATGTACAATCATTCAAAAAATGATTGAAAAGCCATGGTGGCAATTTTGGTAATATCCTACAAGGGTTAACTTTTAATCATAAAACTATTTCATTAATTATATGGGAAAATTAGCTAGAAATCTTCGAATTTGTGGAGATTGTGGAATTGCATATACATCTGTAAGCTTGACAAAATACATTGATCAATGTCCAATTTGTAAATCACGAAGATTTGAAGCAATTGTAGTTAAAGGATTAGAGGATTAATTTTCAGATATAGATTTTTTAGTAGAATAAAATTTTGAACCGTATTGTCTGAAGATCCAGAAATTGCTAAAATTATGCAAAAAAAACTAGAGGCCATGATTAATCAAAAACCACAACCTAAAGTTGAACCTGGAATTATTGATTTAAACGACTCTAATTTTGAACAAACTATTTCATCTGAAAATCTAACTTTGGTTGATTTTTGGGCAGAATGGTGCGGTCCTTGTAAATCAATGCATCCAATATTTGAAAGTCTTGAAAAACAATATCCAAATGTAAAATTTGCAAGAGTCAATGTTGATCAAAATCAAAACATATCAACAAAATTTGCAGTTCAATCAATTCCAACATTTATCATGTTCAAATCAGGTAAAATTATAGATAAAATGATGGGAGCAGTTGGAGCACCTGGAATTCATATGATTTGTAAAAAACATTCAAACTAGTAACCATACATAGGTTCTATTTCACGTTGAATTCTAACTATTTCATTAAAGACTTCTTGTTCTTCACTGCTTAATTTATGTAAAAATTTGCTGAGTAATTTTTTTGCGTCAGGTGATGGAGGGAATGTATAGTATACGTCTTCTTCAAAAATTTGTCGACCTATTGTAACATCTTTAACAGAACAGGCAACCTCATCACCTGCTTTTGCAGAGGATACAGTTTTTTTATCTAATTGAAGCTGATGAATGTTCCCTACTTTTCTTCCAGACATATTCATAAACGGAATTTTATGTTTTAAATTACCAATATCAACACGTACACCAAAAACTGCAGGATCATTGTTACGAAATACCATTCCTTTCATAAAGGTGAATTTTGAAATTGGAGTTAGTTCTGCAAACATTGCATCTTCTTCATTTGCAGAGTCATCTTCAACCCAAGCATTGTACTTGTCAATTAAACTGTAAATTACTTTATCCTCAAATAGTTTGATATGACTTGTTTCAGATTCTTCTTTTGCATCAGGTAATACCTTAACATTAAATGCCAAAATAATTCCAAGGTGCCTATCTTTTTCTTTGATAGCTTTGGCTTCAATGACATCTCTTCTATTTACAGGTCCAATGTCAGCTTTTGCTACTGGAACTTGAGAACGTTTTAACATCTCAACTATTGCTTCAAGTGAGCCAATAGTATCACATTTTAAAATAATTCCATTAGTTTCAGTATCAATGAATACAGATTGCATTTCAGATTCAATTAGTTTAGTAAATTTTTCAACATCTTCAGTATTTTGTGCAACATAAAGAGTACTTCCAGGAAGAACGCCCTCAAGATCAGGGGATGCAATTTTTAGACCAGCTGCTGCATCAACTTGGTCGACAGGTTTGAATTTATCTCGAGGATCACGCATTTCATCAAGAGGTTTTGGTAAAAGTAATGCTTTTGGTTTTGTAACTATTACACCATCACGTTTTGCAACAACTATACTATTTTCTTTTTTGATAGTGCCATCAATTAAAATTACATTTGCAGTTTGTCCTAATCCAACTTCATCCTTTACTTCAAGTACAATACCACGAGGTTCTTTTTCATTTTGATTCAATCTTTGTTGTAAATACTGCTGAGTTAAGCCGACCAAGACACTAAGTAATTCAGGAATTCCAACACCTGAACGTGCAGAGATAGGAACTATAGCAATTTCAGATTTGAAATCCTGAATACGGTAAAATGCTTCAGACTTGTATCCTAAAATGGACAATGTTCCTACAACATCATAGAGTTTTTGATCTAAATCAGCTTGTATAGATGCATCTTGTTCTTTAATTGCCTGTGAAATAAATTTAGTTTCAGATTTTCTCCATCCAGAAATTTGATCACACTTGTTTAACGCAACAAGAAATGGAACTTTTCTGCTTTGTAAAATTTTTAAACTTTCATTTGTTTGTGGTTGAAATCCACGATTAACATCAACTACCAATATTGCAATATCAGCAGCTGAGCCACCTCGAGAACGAAGGTTAGTGAATACTTCGTGTCCAGGAGTATCAATAACCAATATTCCAGGAACTTTATGTTCGGATTTTTCTAAATTTTTGTATAGTGGACCGCACATTTCTTTAATTGTATCAGATGGAAGAAAGCTGGCACCAATATGTTGAGTAATTCCACCTGCTTCTCTACCTTGTACGCCGGTACCACGTATTCTATCTAGCAGAGATGTTTTTCCAGAATCTACGTGACCAAGAACCGCAACTATAGGTTGACGAATTTGCAAATCAAATCACTCAAATGCTACCCTCGATTCATGATCGAAACTTTCTTGAGAATCTGATGCATGTATAATATTTTCACTAAATCCCAATCCAAAGTCACCTCTAATTGAACCAGGATCTGCTTCAAAAGATTTTGTAGCCCCAATCATAATTCTTGTAGTGGCAATTGCATTATTACCTTCAATAATAGCTGCTACAACTGGTCCAGATGTGATAAATGACGTTAGTTCGCCAAAGAATGGTTTGTCTTTATGAACACCATAGAAATTCTCTGCTTGTACTTGAGTAAAGGTAAACATCTTTAATTTTAAAAGTTTGAATCCCTTTTTTTCAAATCTGGATATAACTTCTCCAACTAAGTTTCTAGCTACAGCATCAGGTTTTACAATAAATAAGGATTGTTCAGACAATTCTAATTCTTTCGAATTCCGCCTTTGACGAATTTCTTAGTCCATTTTAATTTTCTTGGATCACGTTTTAGAACCAATGCGTTTTTTTTACATTTTGCTGAACAAAACCATAAAACAGTTCCATCATTTTTAGCAAACATTGTTCCAGAACCTTTAGCTACAGGTCTATCACAAAAAGTACATGGTTTAACTAAAAGACTCATACATAATCACCTATTTGATTTTCTTTGCTTCCCGTTCTGTTTCTCTTAACATTAGGATTTCATTCATCCTAACAGAACCTTTTACATTTCTCGTAAGAATTCTTCCTTTATCCTTACCAGTAAGAACTTTAACTCTAACTTGAATAA
>JACNFV010000108.1 GCA_014384445.1 Candidatus Nitrosopumilus sp.
GTTGTATTGTATATCCTGAAAAGTCTCCCATTTGTACAAAACAATGTACTGGTAAGTCAACAATTTTTTTTGCATATTCTTCACTTCTTCCACCAGTTGTTAATACTACAGTTTCATTTCCTGCTGCAATCGCAACATCCAAATTTTGTCTAATTGATGCTGCATACGATGCTGTTGAAAATGGAATTACAATTCCACTAGTTCCTAAAATTGAAATCCCATCTCTGATACCTAATCTAGGATTGTCAGTTTTTGGAGCTAATTCTTTTCCTTTTGGAACTGAAATCACAACTTTAATTCCTTTTTTTTCAAGAATTTCTTTTCCAATAGATCTTAAGTTCTCATTAATCATTTTTTTAGGTACGGGATTAATTGCAGGTTTTCCTATTTCTAAACCTAAACCTTGTTTTGTAACTATCCCAACACCATCGGCTCCATCAATATCAATTTCATTTATTTTTTCTGTAAATGATAATTCAACAATAATCTCCGCACCATGAGTTACATCTGGATCGTCTCCACCATTTTTTATAACAGAACATTTTGCTTTATCTTTTTTAAATTCACAAGAGTGTATTGGAATTTGAATAAAAGATCTTCTAGGTAATATAATGCTAACATTTTGAATTTTTTCTTGATTAATAATTGATAGTAGTGCCGTTTTTGCAGCCGCAGTTGCACAACTTCCAGTAGTATACCCTGTTTTTAATTTAATTTTTTCTTCTACCATGATGTATTATTTAATTCATTTTCTAGTATTAACTCTTATTTCATTATTTTTAAAATTCTCTGAATAGATTTAAAATTAAAAGTAAATTGAGATAGTTATGGTTAAAGGTATCAAAGTTGTTGTTACTGGGGCAAATGGATTTGTTGCAAAAAATCTTAGGAAATATTTATCTGAAAATAATGTTGATTTAATTTCAATTTCACGAAGTGATTTTAAAGAATATAATAATGAACTTAAAATAATTTCAAAAAATTATGATGAAAAAATTATTCTCAATAAAATTAAAAATTATGATGTATTAATTCATCTTGTAGGGATTGGAAAGCAGTCTGTAGATATTGATTATGAAATGATAAATGTTGAATTTACAAAATATATTGTAAATTTAGCTAAAAAAGCAAAAATTAAAAAAATTATCTATAATAGTGGTCTTGGTGTTTCTAGTAAAACTTCAGTAGGATACTTCATTTCTAAATATAAAGCAGAAAAAATTATTATGAATTCTGGTTTAAACTACACTATTTTTAGACCGTCCTATATTGTTGGAAAAGATGATTTATTTACAAAATTTTTAAAAAAACAGATTAAACTCAAAATAATTGAAATTCCAGGGTCTGGAAATTATTCTATCCAGCCAATTTCTATTAATGATGTGGTGAAAGTTTTTCTTCAATCCCTTGATGAAATTAAATTTAAAAATAACATAATTGATCTTGTTGGTCCTGACTATCTTACATTTGAACAATATGTGAAACTTTTTTCTAAAGATACTAAGACAAAAATAAAAAAAATCAATTTAGAAAATGCGTATTATGATGCTATAACTAATTCCAAATCTAATTTTGGAGTGGATGATTTGAATATTTTAATTGGGGATTTCAAAGGAAATTATAATAAATTACAAAAAATATCTCAAATGAAATTTGAATCTGTTATAGAATTATTGAAGTCCGGCGGATTGCTTTAATATTTCTGCTTTATCTGTTTTTTCCCAAGTGAATTCTGGTTCATTTCTTCCAAAATGACCGTATGCTGCTGTTTTTTTATAAATTGGTCTTTTCAAATCTAATTGTGAAATTATGCCTGATGGTTTCATATCAAAATTCTTTCTAACTAATTCTTCTATTTGATTTTCTGGAATTTTGTTTGTTCCAAAAGTATTAACATAAAGTGACACTGGTTCAGCCACACCTATTGCATATGCAACTTGAACTTCACATCTATCCGCAAATTTAGCTGCAACAAGGTTCTTTGCAATATATCTACACATGTAACATGCTGATCTATCTACTTTGGATGGATCTTTTCCTGAAAAAGCTCCGCCTCCATGTCTTCCAAATCCGCCATAAGTATCCACAATTATTTTTCTTCCAGTTAAACCTGCATCGCCGTGAGGTCCTCCAATCACAAATATTCCTGTAGGGTTAATGTGAATTTTAATTTCATCATTCCAAAGATTTCCTAAAACTGGTTTGATTACCTTATCAATAATTTGATTTGAAATTTCTTCTTGAGAAATTTCAGGTGCATGCTGTGTTGATATTACAACTGTTTCAATTTTTGTTGGTTTATTGTTTTCATATTTTACTGAAACTTGTGATTTACCGTCTGGTCTTACCCATGATAATGTTTTATTTCGTCTAACTTCAGATAGTTTTTGAATTAGTTTATGAGCCAACAAGATTGGCATAGGCATTAATTCTTCAGTTTCATTTGTTGCATAGCCAAACATTAATCCTTGATCTCCTGCACCTTGTTCTTTTCCTTCAGTTGCTGTTACTCCTTGACTGATGTCAGGACTTTGTGAGTGTAATCTTAAATCAACTTTACAAGTATCGCCGTCAAACATCAATTCTTTGTCGTTATATCCAATATCCCTAATGGTTTTTCTAACTAATTCTTCTTGGGCTTTTTTATCAAAAATTGCTTTAGATGTAACTTCACCAGATACTACAACAAAATCTGTTGTTACCATTGTTTCTACTGCTACTCTTGAATCTGGATCTTGCTTTAGATATTCGTCTAAAAATGCATCTGAAATATTATCACATATTTTATCTGGATGACCTTCTGTTACTGACTCTGATGTAAATAGAAAATTATTAGTCATAAAAGCACTTTTAATTTAATTAAAGTTCATTTTCTAATTTGATAAATAATACATTATTTCCTCTGACGATTACTCTGCCATAGTGTGCAATGGTTTTGCCAGCATGGATTTCTTCTGCATCTGTCATTATCAAATTCATGTAGGAATCAACATTATCCATTTTACCTTTGTATTCAACCTCGTTTTTTAATCTAACCAAAACTTTTTTCTTTGTACTTTTTTGGAGTACTGCTAATGGTCTTTTTGCGCTGTTTGTTTGGGACACTAATTATTCACTTATTTTCAAAAATTCTTCTCTAGCATAAAAGCCTTGTCACACTTGCTAAAATTATAATTCTTTAAATTTTTTCTCGTATTTCTATAAATTGTATACATGATTAAAACTGGTTTAATAAAAATAGACAATTTTTTATCTGGAGGTATTCCCAATGGTCTAATTATAGATATTTTTGGTGGAAGTGGAACTGGAAAAACTCAGTTACTATTACAATTATCAATAAATTCAATTAAAAATGGTGGAAATGTTTTGTATTTGGATACCACCGGTGGATTTAGACCTGAAAGAATATTAGAAATCCAAAAAAAATCTAATATCAATTTTAATTTACTTGATAAGATTACGGTATCACGAGTTACAAATACATCTGAACAAATTAATTTAATTAAAAATCTCCATGCAAATAATTTTTCTTTAATTGTAATTGATAATATTACTGATTTATTTTCTTATGAATATAAAAATAATGAATCTATATTCAAAAAAAATTCTTTATTTATGAAATACATGCACGAATTATCATTTTATGCTATTACTAACAAAATTCCTATTGTAATTACTAATATGATTAGAAATATGGGTGACAAGGAAGTTGAAAACATGGCAACTGCAATTGATCTTTTTACGCATGTTAAAATTCATCTTTTCAAAAATTCATCAATGTTTAATGGTCAAATTTATTCGCCTTTCAATAAAGAGTCTTTTTCTTATACAATTACAGAATTAGGCCTATCTGATGAAATCCTTTAATTTTTCTTTTTAATTTTTGAATGTGCTGTTAGGAATAATTCTATTCTACCCTCTCCAAAATTATTTGATTTTGCATTTAATCCTGTAATTGAAATAATTTCTCCTAATTCACATTTATCAATTAATTTTGCTTGAATTCTCCATCCTTTTATCCAAATTTGACCCGTATCATCTTCAACAAACATTTCTGAAAGTGCAATTGATTCACCTGATTTAGTTTGTACCTCACGTCTTTCAGGAGCTTTCAATACTATGGATTCAATACAATATGTTCCATCAACTTTTACATCACTAATTTTTGTTCGAATTTTAGCCAATGATGGGATAGTCTCATCATTATCTAATTTTCTTACAAATGAATTTTCATCTAATGTAATTGAATTACCGTAAACTTTTGATGGCATGCATTCAATTACATCTCCTTCGATACAGTCACTCGTTGAATTTGAAAAATCACTAATATTGTAAACATTTTTTTTATTATCTGCGCCTATAATCATATTTTTTCCAGCCTCAGTTACTACAATTGATAAAATTCTAGCGATAATTGGTTCTGCCTCTTTTCCACCTTCAATTTCAATCATTGTTGATTCATTACCATGAATTTCTAATTCTTGATTTCCTTGATTACTTGATTTGACTCTGACACCTAATAGTTTCACATTAGCTGATTGTGAAATCATATTTGGAATTAATGATTCATCTTTGCCCCAAAGAACTACTCTCATTGCAGTGTTGTCTTTCCCTTTTAGTCTCATTCTAAGTGCTGTTCCAGGCTGACCCCTTGAATTTGTAAATTGCATTCCACTAACTATTCCATCAATCATTCCTGATACTACGAGATCTTTTTGTCCTTCTTGTAATTCACTGATATCTTTTGTAATTTTATCAATAAGTGGAATCTGACTCTCAGTATCTATTGTTTCAATATTTGAACCAGAACCAATATTGATAGTTGCTGAACCATCTAAATCTGATTTTACATAAGCTTGTGTAATTTTTATTAAATCACCTGGTTTAAGATTTTCAATACCTGGTAGATTTGCTTTTTCATCCCATAACTTTACACTTGCTGTAGAATCAGAATCATATACGGTCATTGTTCTTAGATTAAATATAGAACCATCTTTTCTTGAAAATTGCTTTGTAGGTGAAATGTTTAAGACTCTAGTTTCTAATGAAATATCTTTTGCTCCTGCATATAGATCCTTTAAGTTAATTTCAGTTTTTGATGATTCTGTTAAAGTAACTCCATAATCTGATGCAATTAGAAATAATGCGCCTTGATCGGTTAGATATCCTGCACCAATTTTTTCCTTTTTTTCTGCAATTTTTTGTTCAATAATTTCTCTAGTTAATTCTGTTTTTTGTTCAAGTAATTTATCAATAAGATTTTGTGATTCTGACATTTAGTTTTCATAAACATATTGTGTTAATAAAAATTTCATTAATTTTAATAACAATGTAGAACTATTTTCATGATAAAATTTTAAAAATGATCTTTTTCAAATTTTCTTGACTATTTTTCACAAATAAATCTAAATGATTGATTAATTATGATATTTTATCTCATTACCTAAATTAATAGGAAGATCGCAGTTTGATTATGTCCTGTATTGATGTCAATCATTTATCAAAATCATATGGTTCGGTAAATGCTGTAAATGATCTTATTTTATCTGTTAAAAGAGGGCAAGTTTTTGGATTTTTAGGACCTAATGGTGCTGGAAAATCAACTACAATCAAACTTCTTACTACTCTAATTAGACCTTCATCAGGCTCACTTTCTATCTTGGGAATAGATGCCATTTTACATCCATTAAAAATTCGTGATAAAATTGGTGTTGTATTGCAACAACCCAGTTATGAGCCTACACTGTCGGTAGAAAAATCTCTTGATAAATATGGGATGATGTGGGATATTCCAAAAACTGAACGTAATAAAAGGATGGAACAACTTTTGACAGATTTTGATTTAGTTGAAATTCGTAAGAAAAGAAATGAGGATCTTTCTATAGGTCAACGCAGACGAGTACAAGTTGCACGTGAATTTATGCATGATATGGAACTATTGTTTTTAGATGAACCGACTGTGGGATTAGATCCAGAAGCTCGAAGAAAATTATTAGATTATTTAAAAAATAAAGTTAAAAGTGGATTAACAATTTTTTATACAACTCATATTTTATCTGAAGCTGAATATCTTTGTGATGAAATAGCTATTATTAATAAAGGAAAAATTCTTACTGTCGATTCACCTGATGCTTTGAAAAATAGATTTGGAAAAGAAAAAACAATTAAAATCCATTTATTAAAAAAACAATCTGATATTTCTTCTCTATTAGTTGATATTCCCGATTACAAAATTGATTTCAATACTGGTACTACAATCATAATTCATTCCGAGCAATCAGAATTAGTATTACTTAGAGTATTGAAAATACTTAATGAAAATAATATTGAAATTGAAGATTTATCTGCAGTACCGACAAATCTTGAAGAAATATTTTTAAAAATGATGAAGGAAAATGCACCCAATAATTAGACTTGTCAATAGAAATCTCACGATTTCACTCAATCCTGGATTTTTAATCTGGCAAATTATTTTTCCCCTAATCTATATTTTTGTAGCAGGTTTTGCATATGGTCCATTAATCAATCAAGTTCCATTTGCTGGTAAGGAACTAGATTATCCTGCTTTCTTAGCATCTGGTATGATTGGATTCAATATTATGAATAGTACTCTGATTTCTGGTATTTTGATTTGGAATGATAGAAGACATGGAATGTTTGAACAAATTATGTCTGGACCATTTACCAGAAGTCATTATATTCTTAGTAATATTTGCACTATAGCCATAATTGGACTTGTTAGTGCTTCATTGATTGCAATTGTCGGATATCCTGTAATTTTTCAGTCAGCAGAGTTTTCATTAGTCACAATTCCTATCATTATTTTTGGCGCAATTACGGGGTCTGTATTATTTGGTTCACTAGCTTCAATCATTTCTACTAGATTACGATCAAGTGAAGGGTTTAATGTTATAATTAACACCGTTTTCCTTTTCTTTGCTTTTGTCAGTTCTGCATTTTATCCAGCTGACACTGCACCTGAACCACTGCGTACGGCATTTTATCTTAATCCTTTAACGTATCTTGTTGATATAATTCGAGCAGGTATTTTTGGAACTGTTACAGAATTTGTAATTCTTGAAATGGTTATTCTTGCAGTTCTTGCAACTACTCTTTTTATTATTGCATCAAAATTATTGACAAGATTAGATTTTTAAAAATTAGAGTTATTTTCTAAATTTTTCATACACTTCATTAATTTTTTTAATGATATCTAAATTTTCATACTCTACTAAATCTAAATTTGGTATTACGCAATGCCCTCCAATAATACCTGGAAACATTTTTGGTCTATTTCCTAAATTTTCATGAATTTCATCTGCAAATTTCCACATTTCCTCAAAATCAACATTTTCTTTTTCACAAATCATTTTGGTAATTTGTGCATAGTTAATTAACCACCCATAGTATGTTGTATCTACTAATATTTTTGCAAGTTCAGCTGTTTTAGTTGTTGACATCCAATCTATTTTTTCAAATCTATTTTCTACATCTCTTTTTATTTTTGAATCTATATCTGTACCGTCAAACGAAATAAATTTTGTATATTTTTTAATATCATTTAGAAATCTTTTATGCACTCCACGAACCGGTGAGAATAAAATTGGTATTGATACTTTTTCTTGTATTATTTTTGTGGTTCCTGGTTTTACAGTTGAATGGATTATGACTACTTCTACATTTTCTATTTTATTAATCCAGTTAACTACAATATCTGTAAACCCTGTTAATTCTCCTGGTAGACATACGTGAAGATATTCTGGATTTTTAATAACTTCATTTTCAGAATATTTTTTACATTTTGAATTATCTAGATCAATTCCAACACAATCAAATTTTCTACCTACCAGTAAATCAAATAATGTTTGACCCACTTCGCCCATTCCTAAGATTACATCTGTCATTATGGCTAGTCTGAGTTATCTTGAGTATATTATCTTCATGCCCATTCATTATTAATTTTTAAATAAAGTAGCCCGGCCCAGACTCGAACTGGGGTCAAAGGCTTCAAAGGCCTCTATGCTTGACCGCTACACTACCGGGCTGCTAAATCGAAAATTGCTATTCCCTTAATGAACTTTTTAATTTAATTTTAAGAGTTAAATTAATTTAGAATTAATTTTTGATAATTTGAATTAGTCTCTCTATCGGATCTTCCATTTGCTTAACAATTTTTTCTGCTCTTTTTTGGCTTTGATTGTTATTTAATTCAAAAATTTTCTTAATATGGTTTGAAATTTTTGATGGATTTGTTTCTCTTTTTACCAAATATTTTTTTACTAAGAATTTTTCTACTATATTTGGAACTGCATTATATGATATTGTAGGAACTCCCATTAAAGCAGATTCAGCTGTCATGGTTCCTCCAGATCCTATAAAAATATCTGTATTCTTTAATAGATATTTTCCATCAAATGACATTTTAATAATTTTTACTTTATTTCCAATTACTTTTTGTAAATTTAAAATTTGTTCTGTATATCTTCCTAATACTATGATATTTTCATCTTTGTAATCATTTGCAATTTTTTGAATTATTGGAATAATTTTACTTGATTTTGATGTATATGCTGCTTCTTCTTCTTCTACTCTAATCAAAATATTTTTTTTATTATTATTTTTAAATGGGGATACTATTTTTTCATTAATTTCTCTTTTCATCGTAACTACTGCATCAATTGCTTTGTATTGTACAATATTTTTTTCATTAATTCCATACTTGGAAAATTCTTTTTTTGGTATAATATGTGGAATTAGTACTTTTTGAATTAGTGGTAATGTTAATCGCATTACTGCATTAGCGTGAGGGGAATCACAAAACATTATGTGCTTGATTCCTAATCCAAATGATATTCTTGCTGCCTCTGGTGATCCAAAACTAATTACTAAATCAGGTTTAAATTTCTCAATTTTTTTTGATAGTTTGTTAATTCTTTCAATACTGGCTTCAAGTTTAGTTTTTTTATCACCACCTCCATGTTTTCCAACAAAGATAAGGTCAAAATGACGTATTTTTGATAATTTTGAAACTTCATCATATTCTCTTGAAGTACACAAAAGATCATGCTTCACTCCTAATCTTTCAACTATTGGTTCGGAAAACAATAATTGTTTTGGTGTTAGAATATCAATCCATATTTTCAAGTATTTTTGATAATCACTGTACTTCAATAAGTTTTTCTTAGTCCGTTATCCTCTCTAATTGGATGGCGGGAGCAAAAGTTGTTGTTTATGGACTTAGTACTGAAGGATATGCTCTTGCATCTCAAATGGCAATTAAGGGCGCTGATGTTTACATAATAGATGAATCCACTCCATCTGCTATATCGCTTAAAGCTGAAATTGCTAAAACTTATCCAAATGTTTCTTCATTAAAAGAGGATGAACCCCTATTAGCTATGGAGCCAATTGATGTAGCCGTTTCTAAAGCTCAATATCTTTTCTTTACTCCCAGAATTAGGAAAACAGGTCAAGATGTTAAAACAGAAATTCATTCTAAATTCAAAGATGCAATTACGTCATTAAAAAAAAATAGCTCTGTAATTTTTACACTGCCAACTGGATTTGGTGGTAATAATGAAAATATTTCGTTATTGGAACATGTAACTGGACTTCAAGCTGGTAAAAATATATCCTATTTTTATTATCCGCTAGAAGATCTAAATCAACAACCAAAAATTATCGGTTCATTTAATGGTAAGGAAGATTTAGTTCTTTCTGATTTACTTGCTACAAATAAAAAAGACAAAAAATTTGTAGGTATTTCTTCATCAGAACATTTTCATGCTATTGATATTTTATCTAGATTTTCTGGTCTGTGTAGTATTTTGGAAGTTTGTAAGTATGCACAAGATGAGATTACAAAAAATGATCTTTCTTCAAGTAATTTTCAAGAAATATTTTTAGATAATATGATTAATGGATTATTTGATCTAAAATCTTTAGGTTCATCATTTGAGGGTTCAAATTCACTAATGTATTTGATTAATGGAAGTGTAAAAGGCATTGATGGTTACATGAAAAGATTAATTGATGAAATTCGTGGAACATTAAAGAAAAATGATTTAAAAGCGAGCAGAACAAAAATTGCATTATCTTGGACCATTGATCAACATGCAATGCGTGGAGATAAAATTGAAATGCTTCAAAATTTGACTACACGATTACGTGAT
>JACNFV010000175.1 GCA_014384445.1 Candidatus Nitrosopumilus sp.
CATCTGAAGGTCTTTTAGAATTAAGAGAAGAGATTGCAAAAAAAGAAAATGCTAAGGGACTTTCCATTACATCTGATGATATTTTAATTACAAATGGTGTTTCTGAAGGACTTGATATGGTAATTTCTTCAATTGTAGAAGAAGGCGATGAAGTACTTTTACCTGGACCATATTATCCGCCATATGCTTCGTATGTAAGATTACACGGTGGAATTCCTGTAGAATTTGCAGTTGACTTGAATGATTCCACTCCTAATTTTGATGATATTAAATCCAAAATTACATCTAAAACTGTTGCAATCTGTTTGATTAGCCCAAATAACCCTACTGGTGTCGTGTTTAATGAAAATGCACTCAAAAAATTAGTAGATATTGCTAATGAAAATAATCTCTACATCATTTGTGATGAAATTTATGATCAAATAATTTTTGATGATAAATTCGTAGGAATTGGAAAAGTTGCAGGTGATTCACCTATAATTATTCTAAATGGATTTTCTAAAGTACATTTAATGTCTGGTTGGAGAATTGGTTATATTGCATTTAATCAGTCACCTCAACTTGAAGCATTAAGGGAACATCTTCCTAAACTTGCAAGAGTAAGAATTGCAACTAGTCTTCCAGTACAACATGCAGCTTTGGAGTCTCTTCGTGGACCTCAAAATTATATACATGATTTTGTTTCAGAAATGAAAAAACATCGAGATTTAGTTGTAAAACGTCTTAATGAAATGCCTGGACTTTCTTGTTCTACTCCTAAAGGTGCATTTTATGCATTTCCAAAAATTGAAGATAATAGATTTGGTAATGATAAAGAATTTGTTACAAAGTTATTAGAATCCAAAGGAGTTCTAACTGTTCATGGTTCTGGATTTGGAGAACAATATGGCAGTGGACATTTCAGACTTGTTTATCTTGCAAATATTGAAATTTTAGATTCTGCAATGAATAAAATCGAAGAATTTGTTACTCAATAATCCCAAACTGAAATTTTTTGTGGAATTATTTCTATAATACAATCAGTATCATCCAGCAATTTTTTTGCAGATTCATTTTCTAACGTTTTAAAATACTTCAAAAGTATTTTTTTTGCAATAGTTTTTGTTTTAGGCATTTCTGAAATAATATTGGCAATTCCTTGCCCCATCACTCCATAGATATCTGGAGAATTTACACCCACATCTACACAAAATGATACATGGTTATTTTTTTGCAGATTTTTTATTTTTTGGCTTTTAGTGTTGGTTCCTATGTACATTTTTTTTCCAGTATACCTATACCAGACAGGTGTAATGTGTGGAAAATCATTCTTATCAATAGTGCATAATCGTAAAATTTTTTGTGTTTTTAGAAATTCATCTCTTTTGTTCATGTTTTGTAAATCCTAGTACTATCATAAAAATCCCAAATGCTAGCATCCCAGTTGAAACTTTTTCATTTGTAATTTCTGCATTAAATAAAAAATCTTCTACAAATTCTGGACCCCATATCAATAATTGTTGAATTAAAACTATTGTTGCCATTATGCAAAACATTAGACCAATTGCTGTATACCAATTTCTGCCTCGCCTCTGATATTCATCACTCATGATAAGTGCCCTAGATGATTTTGATGCCTGGGTTCTTGATCTTGTTTCTTATCATTGCATTAAGTAGCAATGGTGTAGACATTTCTGCAAGATATGATAATTCTATTGGTCCTAAGTAAATTGATCTTAATCCTTTAATTTCATCAATCAGACCATTTACCACTTGAACTGATTCATTGTCATCTCCACAAACAAATATGTCGTAATCTAATTCCAGTGTAGGATTAACTAATTTTTTTTCAGAAATTACATGAAACGCTGATACAAGTTTTGATTTATCTTTCATATGGTTTGATACAAGTTTGTATGAAAATGGTTTGTTATCTTTAATTGAAACACATTCAAAACCAACATCTGTTTTTGTCATTGGAACGATTGGAGATACAACAACACAAGTATCTTTTATTTCAGATAACATTCCAGAACATACTGAATCAATATTTTCATATGGGATTGATAAAATTAAAACATCACTTTCTTTTGCAACTGAAACATTATCGTTTCCAGTAATACTTCCCTTAACGTCTCCAAAAGATTCTTTTGCAATATTTGCATATTCTACTGCTGATTCTGATGCTCTTGTAGCATCCCTTGAACCAATTATAATATCATGATTTTGTGCCCATCTTAGCGCAAAACCTTTTCCCATTCCACCTGTTCCACCGATAATTCCAACTTTCATAATTTACTGTCTGAAAATGTTATTATTATCTCTATTTGAAAGACGTTCAACTTGGGTCAAATAATTTTCCTTAGACATGGTCAGGCAACAAATAACACTGAAAGAATTCTAACTGGCAGAACTCCGGGTGTTCCTTTAACTGATGTAGGAATTAAACAAGCAGAACAGACTGCTGAATTACTTGAGGACATGAATATCTCTGCAATTTATTCAAGTCCTATACAAAGAGCAAAACATACTGCTGAAATTGCTGGAAAGCATAATTCTGTTGAAGTTACAATTGATGATCGTCTTATTGAACTTGATATGGGTAAATTTACTGGTGTTCCATATGATGAAATTTTTACTAGTCATGGTAACGTGTTTATGAAATTCTATAATGGTGAATTGGAAATTGCCCATAATGGAGTAGAGACTTTTGCAGATGTGAAAAAACGGGTTTTAGGAATAGTTGATCATGTGATTGAGAAACATCCTGACGAAAATGTTGTTCTGGTAACCCATATGGATCCAATTAAAGCAATGCTTTCAACAATAGTTGATTTATCTTCAACCAATCTCTTTGAACTCATTATTGCCAATGCTTCACTTAATATTTTTAGAGAAAAAGATCGCAAATTCTCTCTTTCTGGAATTAATGTAATGCATACTTCCCGATTCGATCAAAACTGGTAGCCGATAATCTTGAAAACCCTTATAAAGAATTTGAAGTGAAAATCAAATAATCGCTAATGAAGTTCATATTTGGATTCTTATTGATAATTGGAGTTTTAGTTATAGTTCCAGCTGTAGATTTTGCATTTGCAGCAGGTGATGAACCTGGTAAGTATCTTGATCGTAGAGCAGTCATTTGGAATTTATTCTATAAGATGATGACTGTTGCATTTACAGTTGGTTCGGTAGTTTCTGGTACTATTATTTGGCAAGTTTGGAGATTTAGAGAATCCCATCCAAAAGCAAAACCAACTAGCTATGAGGGAACTGACTGGTAGGAATGTCTGGACACTCTAATTGGCCTGAATGGATTTATGTTGCTGTAGTTATTGCGTTAATGGCTTGGGTAGGTGCAGAAGCATGGGAAGCAGAAAGATTAGTTGAACATGTTCCTGCAGATGCTAAAACAATTATTGTAACGGGACAGCAATGGTTCTGGACTTTTGAACATGAAGATGGAACAAAAGAAATTGGTGAGTTACATGTTGAAGTTGGAAAAGCCTACAAGTTTGAAATAGTATCAACAGACGTAAATCATTCCTTTAACATTCACGACTATGTTGTTTTAATTGATGCCATTCCTGGTAGAGTCAATACTGTGTGGTTTGCACCAGATAAAGTTGGTGAGCATGATATTCAATGTAGAGAGTATTGTGGATTAATTCACTATAACATGAGAGGCACACTCTATGTTACGGAGCCATTATCTTGATAACGCTTTTATCACAAATTATTATCGAGGAGATTAACTAATGACTCTAGAATTACAAAAGCCACGTCCAATTTGGCAAATTATGTTTTCAACACACCATACTGATGTTGGATTACTTTACCTAATCACTTCACTTACTTTCTTATTCTTAGGTGGTTCACTTGCACTTGGAATTAGAGCTGAATTGTTTTATCCAGGATCTCAAATCATTGCAGATTCTATGACGTTTAATAGAATTTTTACTGTTCACGGAACGACACTGATTTTCTTATTCATTATTCCATTTGCATCCGCCGTTGGTAACTATTACGTTCCAATTATGGTGAGATACAAGGATATGGCATATCCAAAACTTAATGCAATTGCCTTTTGGATGATTCCTCCTGCTGGTGTCCTAATTTGGTTAGGATTTGCAGATTTTACATGGTATGCAACTCCGCCATATTCTATCATTAGTGCTCCAGGACCTGCAGCAGATATGTGGATATTTGGATTAAAGATTTTGGGTATCTCTTCTGTATTAGGTGCTCTAAATTTTGTCGTTACAATTCTAAAATGTAAACATCCTGACATGTCGATTGGACAAATACCATTAATGGCTTGGGCTTTCTTATCTTCCTCATTAATCATTATAGTTGCAATTCCAACATTTGCTGCAGCCCTGTTAATGCTGTTAACTGATAGACTTGGCGTAAGTGGATTTTTCAATCCAGCAATGGGTGGTGATCCAATTGCATATGCACACTTGTTTTGGTTTACATTCCATCCTGAAGTGTATGTATTGGTAATTCCTGCAATTGGAATGATGTATGAAATTATTCCAAGATTTTCAAGAAAACCAATTTACAGTTACAATTCTGGAGTCTTTGCATTTGTTATGTTATCTATTGTCGGTTTCTCATCATGGGCACATCACATGTACGCAACCGGAATGTCTTTCACTGAAAAAACAGTCTTTATGGTTGGAACTTTAGCAGCTGTCCCAGCATCTGCCATGCACGTTTTCAACTTTGTTGCAACAATGTGGAATGGTAGAATTAGATTTGCAACACCAATGATGTGGGCCGTTGGAGGAATTGCATTATTCTTCTCTGCAGGTGCAGGTGGTGTAGTTAACAGTGCAATGCCACTGGACTTTACAACACACGATACCTATTGGGTAGTTGGACACTTCCATCTCTTTGTGATGGGCACTATTGCATTTGGTTCAATTGGCTATCTCTACTACATGTTCCCATATGTTACAGGTAGAATGTATAATGAAACATGGGGTAAGATTCACTTTGTCTTGTCATTTATTGGTACTATCTTAGTATTCTTTACACAACACGTACTCGGCTTGTATGGAATGCCACGAAGAATTTACGATTATCCGCCAATCCCAGAATGGATTGCAATGAATCAAATAGCAACAGTAGGTGCAATGATTATTGGAATCAGTATGGCAATATTCTTAGCAAACATGATACACAGTGCTGGAAAAGGAAAACCTGCAGACACAGACGATCCGTTTGGACTTGGAGGCAAATACTATTATCCATTTGAGGCAAAGAACCCATCACATTAGGAGATAAATGAAATGAGTAAAAATAATTCCCAAAATGTTTACATGACTTCACCTAATAGAGTTGGCCGAATGTTGCTCATTATGTTGGGAGTTTGTCTAATCGGTGGAATTATTTTCTTTTCAATGTGGGACTATTGGATTTCACAACCACCGCCAGTTGTAGCATTAATGGCAGGAGAAAAAACTCATGCAGGACCTGCAGAAGCAACTGGACAAACAATTACACAGAATCTTTCATTTCTTGAATCAGCTGACTTCAGGTCTTTGACATTTAATGCGCTGAAAGATGAACCTGGAGTTAATCCAACAATTGAGATGAGTGTTGGTGATAAAATTGTGTTTGATGTTGTAAATGACGGAATGTCCTTCCACGCATTTGGTGTTACCCAAGACACTGAAGGTTTTGCTGGAGTCATTCCTGGTAGTGAAATTGCAGCCCCAACAAACCCATTAAAACCTGGCGAGTCTGGCACATCTGAATTTATCGCAGGCGAGGAAGGAACTTACTACTACATTTGTACAGTTCCAGGTCACAGAGACCAAGGAATGGTTGGAGAAATTATTGTGTCTGGTTCTAGCGGACCTGCAGTTGCTGCAGCCCCAACTGGAGTATCACATGAATTTGAACTTGATTTTATAGAATCTGCAGACTTTAGGACTTTAGCATTTGATGCATTACCTGGAGAAGAAGGCAATAATCCTCAAATTATTGTTAACTCTGGTGATGAAGTAACTATTACTACAAACAATGCCGGAATGTCCTTCCACGCATTTGGTGTGGTTTCAAATCCTGATGACTTTAACAGCGTTATTTTTGATTCAGCAATTGCAGCAGCAACAAACCCATTAAAACCTGGAGAGTCTGGCAGTACAACCTTTACTGCTGGTGCACCCGGAACATACCACTACATTTGTACAGTTCCAGGACACGCATTACAAGGAATGATAGGCGAATTTATCGTAGAATAATTTTGGCAATTCAATATCTGGCACTATCAACTTTAGTTGTTTTGTATTCTTTGATGTTTATTGGAGGGTATATTTCAGCATCTGGACTTGGACTCACTTGTCCTGAATGGCCACAATGTCCAAACGGTTTCATGCCTTCAGCTGAGTATTTTGTTGAATGGACTCATAGATTAGTGGCAGCAAGTGTAGGCGTTTTAGTAATTTCTACAATGGTCGCTAGTATTACTCATAAAAATTCAGATATGAAAATAAAAATTACTAGTTCCTTAGCAACTGCATTAGTAATTACACAAATTACTTTAGGTGCTTTGGTAATTGATTTAAAATTACATGCAGTTTTAGTATCTGTTCATTTAGGAATTGGGATATTTTTGTTTTCAATGGTATTGCTAACTACATTGTTTGCATTCCGTATGGTAAAAATGCCAATAAAAGCTAAACTTTAGATTTTTTAAAAATTTTTGGTAGGTAAATGTATCCTATTACTACTGCAAAACTTATTGCACCAATTGTAATTGCAGCGATAAATATTACTCCAAATGGACTTTGAGTTCCCATGTTAAAGGTATAGGTTAGTGTTCCTTTTGTTCCCTCCATGTCATACAAGTCAATTAACACAATGTGATTTCCCTGCTTTTTCCAAATGTAATCAATATCCCAATGACCTTCCTTGATCGTTGTTGGAGGAATTGCATTTACTTGTTTATCGTTATAAAAAACCCTGATTCCCATTGTGAAACTATCCACTTCTTCAAAATTTTCATCCGTTACTCTAACTAACAATTGTGATATCTCATTAATTTGTGGAAATTCAGGTGTTGTGGCTACTTGCACTCTATACCCTCCATAGAATTTTTCTGCAGAGTTAAAGAGTGAATGACCATATGCAATATCGACTATTGAAATAGACGAAAATAATATTATGGAGATTAATAATATTGATCGCACTTTACTCATTATACTACCCATCATCTGTGGATGAATATATTATACATCAATTTCTTTCAAGAAAATCTTCACAACCTTTAAATTATTATTGGCAAGAAATCAGCGTATTGACACTAGTTAGTAAATCAATTGATATTAAAACGCCCGTAGATAACGTATTCACATATTTTGCAAGACCAGAGCATGTTTCTGATCAAATCAAAAATGATACAGTTGGAATGACAGTCGTTCCGTTGGATATCAAAGAGGGAATGGGCGTTGGCACGACATTTAGAATTATTGGTGACTTTAGCGGAAAACGTTTAGAGTGGGACTGTGAAACAACTGAATTTGTCAGAAATGAGAAAATTGTTGCCAAGCAAATTAAAGGTCCATTTAAGAAATGGGAAATTACAAACGAATTCAAATCATTAGGTGCTAATCTTACAAGAATAACAATGTCTGTAGATTATAAAATGCCATTTGGTCCACTAGGAGCAATTCTAGATAAAGCAAAATTTGCAAAATCTGCTGATAAGGGAATGGAAACTGCACTTTACAATGTTAGAGGATTACTTGAAGGAAATGGTTCAATTCCAGTATACATTACACTAGATGCATACCAAAAACTTCTTGCAGAAAAGAAAAAGATGAACAATGTACCAGTTTCAACTGCACTTACAGCAATTTTAGAAAAGTACAGTGAAATGGAAGCTAAATCAGAAACTACATAATAATTTATTTTAAAATCTTAAGATTAATAACAACTCTAGGCACTTTTTACTTTGTTGGGTTTATGGCGCAGCCAGGTAGCGCACCGGACTCTTAATCCGGTTGTCGAGGGTCCGAATCCCTCTAGACCCGCTTTTACTTATTTTTAATTAATTCTAAAAATTATATTTTTTTTAATAAAGTAAATCTTGTTTGATCTTGTCCATAGTCTTCATGTAAATCTACGTCACTCACAAATTTTATTTTGTAGCCAAGCCATTTTTCTCCCATGTTTCGAAATTTATGATTTTCATCAATCTGTTTTTCCGTTTTTTCATATTTTTCACAATGCATTATCCATTTTTTAGATACTCTAAACATCTCTGCAATTCCTTTTTCTAATACGCCATCTTCCAAATAATTCATTAATCCGTGTGTGAATACAAAATCCATTGTAGAATCCTCAAATGGTAATTTGGTAATATCTCCTTTTTGAAAATCTGCAAATGATAGTTTTTCTTTTGCAATTTCTAATGCATGTTCATTTAGATCAATTCCGTGTAATTGGAATGAGTCTGAAAATAATCTTAAATCGATCCCTGTACCACACCCTATTTCTAAAATACTCTGCACACCTGGTAAGGAACTAGCTAAATCTCTAATATATTTTGAAAATTCTTCATGATATCTTGATTCATTTTCATCTGCATACTTATTCCAAAATTCTTCATTATACTGCATATAATTTTTGAACTAAAGCTGTATTTGTTATTATTTCTCTTTCCTAATGTTGACATTTACATGGAATTAATTTTGTATCAAAAGTACAATCATGTGGTCCATCTGATTTTCCTTGTGTTGGAATGTTTTTCATACAATCATCGTGACGACCCTTTCTACAAAACCAACAAATTTCCGGCGTATCTCCAGTCGCACATAAATCCATAATTTTTAATATTTTTTATGGATAAAAAAGTTCTTTGAAATTAAACAAATGTTAACCATGGCAAAAATCTTTCATCTTTGCCCATTACTGCATCTGTATATGACTTTTGTACTGCTTTAGTTACACTTCCCATTTTTCCAGTTCCAATTTTGACTTTATCTATTTGTGTAACTGATTTTACTTCTGCAGCAGTACCAGTCATAAAAATTTCATCTGCAGTATAAAGATCATCTCTCTCTAGATCTCGTTCAATTACAAACCCGTTGTTTTCTTCAATAATTTGTATGATGCTGTCTCTTGTAATTCCCTCTAGCCCTCCTGCTGAAAGTGGTGGTGTTTGAATAATGTCATCTTTAATTATGAATATGTTTTCAGCACTACCTTCTGCAACTTTTCCTTGTGAATTTAACATGATTGCCTCATCATATCCATTTTCTAATGCTTCCATTCTTGCTAGAGCTGCATTTGCATAGTTTGATGCTGCTTTTGCTTGCATTGGTTGAGATCTTGAATCAATTTTTACCCAACTTGAAACCTTACATTTTGATCCAGAAAATTTACCTGCTTTTGACTCTCCCATTTTCCATTCCCAACATGCAATTGACATGTCCACTTTGTTTGTAGTGGGAGTTAATCCCATTGTCCCATATCCATAATATGCTAATGGTCTGATGTATGCTTCTTTTAGTCCACTAGCTTTAACAGTTTGTAAAATGGCATCTGAAATTACTTTTTTTGTATACTGCATTTTCATTGAATATAATTTTGCGGATTTGAATAATCTATCCACGTGCTCTTGTAATCTGAATACTGCAGAACCATTTGGAGTATCATAACATCTTATTCCTTCAAAAATTGATGTTGAATAATGTAATGCGTGGGTTAACACATGGACTTTGGCATCTTTGAATGGAACTAATTTTCCATTCATCCATATTTTACCCGTTTCTATCATAGGAAAAGAAAAAAACTCTGGTAATTTAAAGAATTATTTTTAATATGGTCGTATTATATTTGGAAAATACATATCGGATAAACTAGGCATTATGGTGTGGAGTGGACTTTGGGTTTTATTGGGATAATTCTTTTAACTGTGGGC
>JACNFV010000087.1 GCA_014384445.1 Candidatus Nitrosopumilus sp.
ATAAAGAAATGATGGCAAAAGGATTGGTAAAAGATGTTGCAAGAAGATTACAAACTTTGAGAAAAGAAAGAGGATACAATCCAACAGATGTTTTAGAAGTAGCATCAATTCTAGAATTAGATGATGAATCACTAGAGATGATTAAAGATAGAGGCGAAGAATTAGCATTTCTAGTGAGAGTAAAAAAAGTGAATTTTGAAAAATCATGTAAAGAGTACAAAGAAGATGATATTGACGGTCAAAAAATCAAAATATCAGTAGAATAAAATTCAATGTAATATTTGGCTTGTGTCGGTAAGTTACCACCCTGTTATTTTATTTTCAAAAGATTCAACAGAGGATTAACAGATTAAAACTACTTCCACGAGGCGATCCAATATCAAAATATATGAAAAATAACTAATTCAGATATTTTTCAAATTCTTCTTTTGAAATAATCTCATGTTCTAATTCTTTTATCTCATTGAAACATTTCTTACAGGAATAAGTAACAAATTGGTTCTCATCGACAGTACAAAGTGCAAAAACAGATTGAGATGAATCTATTCTTATTCCAGAGACGTCAATATGGTTACACATTTTGATTTTCATAGATCTTAACTATTGGAATTAAATTTAAACTCTATTTTAAGAATAATTTCTTAAAATGATGTTTTAAAAAGATTTTACAAGTGCTAAAAAATCATGGATAGTTAAAACTATTTTTCCATAAAGTGGGTTTATAGATTCAAAAATAGTAATAGTAAATGAAATGATTGATTTAAAGGAAATAGACAAACAGATTGAAGACATCTATGAGAAACTATTTGAAAATGAGCATAGTCTCCATGAGAAATTAGAGGAATTGATTAACGATAAGGAATGGGATGATCCTAAACTAAGAAAAGAAATTGAATTCCTAGATGATACTTGGGTTGAACTTCAACATAACGTCTTTGCCTTAGAAGATAAGAAAGAAGGCAAACCTCATGATCCTGAATGTATGTGTGGGTTCAACGATGATAAAACTAATAATTAATTTCTAAATCTAAAACGAATAGTAATCTTCAGGTAAATTAGATTTCACCGTAGATTCTATTTTTTTACTTGAATTAGATTCTGGTAAATCCATGATCAAGCAAAATATCTTTCTTTCAAATCCAGATATCCACAGGTTTTTCAATAATCAATAATGTTTTTCTTTCATTTAGGTTCTCTGCTAATTTTTCTTTAAATTTATTTGAAAAACCATCAAAAAAAGATACACAGTCTTTCAATAACTTGCTAAAATTAACAAAATTTAATGCAATATTTTTATTAGAATCATCTACTACACAAAGAAATGTCTGATTCAAACCCAAACGTTGTTGGAATTAACGTTTTAAAACAAAACGGCCTAGATGTGGATGAATTAGTAAAGGAATTAATCAAAAATGCTGCAGTTGAATTTACAGCATACTACTACTTTACTAATCTCAGAGCACATTGTACAGGTATGGAAGGAGAAGGACTCAAAGGCATTATTGAAGATGCAAGATTAGAAGATCTTAGTCACTTTGAATCATGTCTTGAAAGAATTTATCAATTAGGAGGAATTCTTCCGAATGACGCAACTGAATTTATTAAAATTTCAGGTTGTGAATTTTTACAACTTCCAGCAAACCCAACAGATCATAAAGCAATTCTAGAAAAATGCCTAAAAGCAGAACAAGGTGCAATTGTTAATTGGAACAAAATTTGTCAAATGACATTTGGAAAAGATCCAGTTACATACGACATTGCAAAAGATATTCTTGCAGAGGAGATTGAACATGAGTCTTGGTTCTTAGAGTTAATCTATGGAAGACCATCAGGACACATGCGAAGAAAATATGCAGGAGAAAGACCGCATACAGGTAAACATTCTAGAGCATTAGATATGGCATAAGAGCCAAATCATTTTCTTTATTTTAATTAAAAAATAAGTAATTTTATTGATGACAAGGTGTGAAGAAGATTTGTTTTATTACGGTTAAATAGAAAATTACATAGACAAAGTATGGTAAAACAGATCAGTCTAGACGCCTGGCAGATTCAACAATTAACAGATCTATTAAAAAAAGGATCAGACATAGTTGCCAAAACAAACAGACCAATTATTTTGTACAGGCAAACTCTAGATGAAGAAGATGAATCTTATGAAGAAATTGTCTGCAGTCTTACCAAAGGATATGTAATTGAGCAAATGGTCACATCCGGAGGAATATTAGTTCCAAGTTTTCATCAACAATTTGTTTTTAGGATTGAGGAATACCCACAAGAGTTATTGAGAAAAAGTAAAGATCGATTTTTAGAAATGGTTGACTTTCTTCAAGAGCAATTGAAATAGCCTCATAGTTAATAAAGACCGTAAAATTCCCTTCACTTGCATGCAACTATTAGAATTTCAAGCAAAAGAGCTTTTTCGAGAATATGGAATCAGTCTACTTGACAGTATATCCTCAACAGATATTGAAGAAGGAAGAAAACATGCAAAACAATTAGGATATCCATTTGTAATTAAAATACAAGTCCCTGTAGGCGGCAGAGGTAAAGCAGGAGGCATTCAAAAATGTCAAAATGACGATGAATTTGATATTAAATATCCGCAGGTGATGGATTTAGAAATTAAGGGCGAAAAAGCAAGAGCAATTTTACTAGAAAAAATGGCAGATATTAAAAAAGAATTATACTTATCCATATTTCTAAATCGTTCAAAAAGATGTTACACAATTATTGCATCAGCAGAAGGTGGCGTTGAAATTGAATCAGTTAAAACTCAAATTATAAAAGAAATAGGATTAGGAGATGTCTCGGATGAAATTGCAAAAGAAGTTGCAAAAGAGATGGGGTTAGAAGGAATAACGGCAGAAGGAGTTGTAGACACATTAAAAAAATTATCAAAATTAACAATTGAAAAAGAAGCTGAATTAGTAGAAATTAATCCACTTGCAATTATGCAAGACGACAGAGTAATGGCATTAGATGGTAAATTTGTAACAGATGATAATGCAAATTTCAGACATGATGAATTACAAAAATATCAAGAAAGAACAGAAATAGAAGAACAAGCTGAAAAAAGTGGATTTTCGTTAGTAGAGTTAGATGGAGACATAGCAGTGGTAGGTAATGGCGCAGGACTTGTAATGTCAACACTGGATATGTTATCAGATAACGGTGGAAAACCAGCATGTTTTCTAGATGTTGGTGGCGGTGCTACTACAGAATCAGTGTATGAAGCATTAACTTTGATAAGTAAATTGGACAGAGTAAAAGGAATACTAGTAAACTTGTATGGAGGAATTGTTAAGACCACAGTTGTTGCAGAAGCATTTCTTAAAGCATATGAAAATAATCTAATTGACATACCAGTATTTTCAAGACTAAAAGGTACAGAATCAGAAAAAGCAAAAGAGATGTTACAAGGTTCTAGAACCAAGATATTTGATTCAGTTGAAGAAGCAATCAATGCAGCAGTAATGGGGACAAAAAAATGACAGATATTTTTGGATTACTAAAAGGAAAACCAGAAGACTCAGATTATGAGAAGAAAGGAGTTATTGTTCAAGGAATTACAGGCTCATACGGTTCAGTTCATGCAAAACAAATGATAGCCTATGGAACTAACGTAGTTGCAGGAGTAACACCAGGTAAAGGGGGTCAGAAATTTGAAGAAACAGTTCCAATATACAATTCAATGCAAGAAGCAGTAGATGCAACAAATGCTAAAATTTCAATTCTTTTTGTTCCAGCAAAATTTTTCTTAGCAGCAGCAAAGGATGCATTAAATTCAGGAATTAAGTTACTAGTTGCAATCCCAGAACACGTACCAATTAGAGATACAATGGAAGCATTGGATTTAGCAAAACAAAAAGGCGCAGTAATCATTGGACCAAATACTCCAGGAATAATGATTCCAGAATTAATTAAAATTGGAATTATGCCACCAATGCCTTTCAAAGCAGGTAAAATTGCAGTATTATCAAAAAGTGGAACATTACTTTATGAAATCTCAGATGCACTAACTAATGCAGGATTTGGACAATCAATCACAATTGGAATTGGAGGAGATCCAGTAAACGGTACCAGACTAATTGACGCATTTGAAATGGTCAAAGATATTTCAGATCTAGAAGGATTAGTAATTGTAGGGGAGATCGGGGGAGATTCTGAAGAGATGCTAGCCCAAAAAATTATTGATTTAGGATTTAACAAACCAACTGTAGCATACATTGCAGGAAGAGCAGCACCAAAAGAAAAACGAATGGGTCATGCAGGTGCGATTGTAATGGGAAATTACGGATCTGCAGAATCAAAAGTATCAATGTTTAACAAAGCAAACATTCCAGTAGCAAAAAGACCAGCAGAAGTTCCGGTTTTATTAGCAGGAAAAATGGAAAAATAGATTAGAATAAAAGGAAGAGATTGAGGATAAAATTAAATGCCTATCACAGACCCTGAAAAGAAACGAATTGCACAACAAGCACGTCTAGTTATGAAAATATGTTTCAAATGTGGCGGTAGAAATGATATTGGTGCAACAAGATGCAGAAAATGTAGAAATCCGTATTTGAGATTAAAGAACAGAAATCTCGGTGTAAAGAAGTAGAATTAAAGTAACATTAAACTTTCACGATATTCTCTAATTGCAATTTTTAAATTTGATTCATTTTCTAGAATGAAAGATTTTGCAGCGCTGGGATCATCTATTTCTTCAAGAGATAATTGTAAATCATCAGGTAAGACTTCATTCATTTGAAATAGAATTCTTCCTGCAGCAATAAATTGACCAAGATTATTAGCAGAATCAAAAGCTAAATTCATCCTATCAATTATAGTGTCAAATTCTTTTAGGGATATGAAATATCTTTCAACAATTCATAGAAAAAGGTTAGGTAATTACAAAATATCAAAAAACTAAAGATAAAAAACAGGTATTGTCATAAATTAATCGGACTCGTCGTCTAGTTTGGTTTGGATGACGCACTCACACTGCGTAAGGAAGAAATTCCCGCAAAGGTCGTGGGTTCAAATCCCATCGGGTCCATTATTTTAATTTAATATTTACAAATTAGAATATTTTTAAAAAAATAAAAATACAAAATAACTATATGAACCAATAAAATAATTATAAAAATGTCATCGTATAACCACATTCCAATTAATTTCCAGCAAGCAAAATTAATTGAAAAAGACAATGCGCATTATTACGAAACACCCAGTGGAGAAATTTTTCCATCAATTACAACAATACTACAAAAAACAATGTCAATTGAAAAAAAAGAAAGTTTACAAAATTGGAAAGAACGAGAAGTAGCAGCAGAATACATCACTAGCGAAGCAGCTACCATAGGCACAGAAACTCACAAATTAATTGAAAATTACATTAATGATGTAAGACAAACAGATGAAGTAAGATTACTAACAGTAGCACATTTTAATAATCTAATCCCATTTTTACAAAAAATTGATGATGTACATGGAACAGAATTAAGACTCTACAGTTATGCAATGAAACTTGCTGGAACTTCAGATTGCATAGCAAAATATGACGGGGAACTATCAATCATAGATTACAAAACAAAAAGAAGCAATCAAAAAGAAGAATGGTTGACGGATCATTTTATTCAAGGTACGGCGTATGCAAAAATGTTCAAAGAATTAACAGGTATCGAAGTTAAACAAGTGGTTATTCTAGTTAGTAGTGAAAAAAATTCAAGGATGGAATTTGTAAAAAATACAGAAGACTACAAAGATTCGCTTACTCAACGTCTAAATCAATATTATGATATTTTGGAATAAAAATAAAGAACTAGTAGAAGTTGATAATAAATTATTTAAGTGACTTTAAAGCAACATAATTTGAAATGAATACAAAATTGAATCTACTTGTAATGGCATCAATAATGACAGTGTTTGCAGTAATGGCTATTCCAAACGATGTAATGGCAGAAACAGATCAAAACAAAATCAATGTAAGACCAATTAACGATAAAATGAGTTTAGAGATAACTACGGTTACTATGACAGTGCCTGAAAACAATGAATTACCATGGGGTAAAGTATGGGGTACATCTTCAGAGGTGGTTGAAAGGTATCCAGTAATAATTCAATTTTACAAAGAAAATGAAGCAATTCATGTGGCACAAGTAGATACCAAAGGCGATGGATCATATGAGTATAAATTCAGAGCCAGAACAGTAGACAACAATACAGGTGAATCAAAAGACATCTTTTATGGGGACTATACTGTAAAAATATTCAAAGTAATCCCAAATACAAATCCAACAGTGTAAAATTAGATTAAATGCCTGTGCTGTCAATAATTTTATATAAAAAATACAAAATGTTTAAGAAATTTTAAAAAACATTCACAGAATTCATATAACAAGTAATAATCAGGACATCTAGAAAATGACTAAAAATCTTTGGCATGACATTGAAACAGGTCCTAGCGTTCCAGAAAAAATCAACGTTATAGTGGAGATACCAAAAGGATCAATGAACAAATATGAATATGATAAAAAATATAACATAATAAAATTAGACAGAGTATTATTTTCGCCATTTCACTATCCAGGAGATTACGGACTAATTCCACAAACATTATCTGAGGACGGAGATCCATTGGATGCACTAGTGCTAGTTACAAATCCAACATATCCAGGTGTTTTGATAGAATCAAGACCAATAGGACTACTACAGATGAAAGACGATGGGGAATCAGATGATAAAATCATCTGTGTTTCAACAAATGATCCAAGATATGATTGTAAGGCAGATATTGCAGATATAGAGGATCACTATCGTGCAGAAATTGCTCATTTTTTCCAAGTATACAAAGACCTGGAAGGAAAAAAAGTAGAAATCATAGGATGGAAATCAGCAGAAGATGCCAAAATGGTAATCACTGAATCTATCAAAAGATACAATGATGATTTAAAAAAAGATTAGAAAAATGCAAAAAGAGTGCCATCATTTCCTACAAAAAAAAGAAAACATTTTACCAAATTCAAAACAATGTGAAGAATGTGAAAAACAGCATCTGCCTACAGTCGCTATTCGAATGTGTTTGACATGTGGACATGTAGGTTGTTGTGATTCATCCATAGGAAAACATGCAACAAAGCATTTTGAGGAGACAGGGCATGCAGTAATGAAGTCCATTCCAGATGACATTTGGAAATGGTGTTACGTTCATGAAGAATATTATTGATTTTAGTTAGAAAAATTGAAATTATTGCAAAATTATCTATGAAAACTTTTATGCTAATTTTGTATAAAGTTTTAGATGATTGTTCATAATAAAATGTACAAAGGAATGCGATTCTAATGTCAAAAGCATACGTCATGATGAATTGTAAACTAGGTGAAGAAGAAGACATCATTCAATCATTAAAAAAAATAGTCGGGATAAAAGAGGCTCACGGAACACTGGGATTATACGATATCATAGCACAAATTGAATGTACAACAGATCAAAAGATTCAAGAAATTGTCACACAGCAAATTCGAAAAATATCAAAAATTCAAACCAGTATGACATTAACAAGTTCAGAGTCAGGAGATCTATTCCAAATATCAGAAAAATTAGTAGGAGCAATGCTAGGGAAAAACAGCAGTAAAGCATATGTTGTATTTCATTGTGAAAAGGGTCAAGAATACCCCACATTAAAAAATCTCTGCAAAATACCAGAAGTAAAGGAGGCAGACGTAGTTTTTGGATATTATGATGTAATTTGCAGAATGGAATCATCCAGTGAAGAGGTTTTACAAGATGTAATAACTAGGGCAATCAGAGCCATACCAAATCTCAAAACAAGTATGACATTGAACATAATTAATGAACAGGAAACACAAGATATCTAAAAGAATAGAATTACAAAAGGGGATTAAAAAATAAAAAGGTATTCATTTTTTAATAGTTAAAAAATATTAAAAATAATGTCAGAGTATGAATTGGGTAAATGGGATTTATCAGAATTAGCAAAAAATCCAAAAAGTCCTGCATTTAAAAAACAAATTAAAGATTTAGAAAATCAAGCAAAGAAATTTGAAAAAATTAAAACAGGTCTAAACTCAAAAATGACATCCAAGCAATTCAAAATAATCCTACAACAAGTTGAAGAGATTTCACATAAGATGAGCAAAATTGGAGGATATGCATCACTTGCATATTCATCAGATACCCAATCAGATGAAGCAACTTCGTTAATGACTCAAATGTCAAAATTAGGTTCAGAAATCTCAAATAAAATTTTATTTTTTGATTTATGGTGGAAAACAAAAGTAGATGACAAAAACGCTAAAAGACTGATGGAGGACACAGGAGAGCTAAAAGAATATTTAGCATACAAAAGATTATTTGCAAAATATGCATTAAGTGAATCCGAAGAAAAAATCATAAACACACTAGACGTTACAGGAATTTCTGCACTGGTAAAATTGTATGATAAAATAACCAATGTCTACGAATACAAAATGAAAATTGGCAATAAAACAAAAACAATGACAAGAGAAGAGTTAACAAATTATGTTAGAAGTACAAATCCAAAAATTAGAGAAACAGCTTACAAAACTATTCTAAGCAAATATGAAGAAAACAAAGGAGTTATTGGTGAAATTTATCAAAATATTGTTCTTAATTGGAAAGATGAAGGAATAGAGCTTAGAGGGTACAAAAGTCCAATATCAATGAGGAACATTGCCAATGATATAGATGATAAAACAATAGAGTCACTACTTTCAATTTGTAGAAAAAACTCAACAGTATTTCAAAAATTCTTTCTTCAAAAAGCAAAAATGCTAGATATGAAAAAATTGCAAAGATACGACCTTTATGCACCAGCAGCAGCAAAAATTAAAGAAAAAAATTATTCGTATAATCAATCGGTAAAATTAGTATTCGAGTCACTTGGAAAGTTTAGTAGTACTTTAGAGGAATATGCTAGAAAAGTATTCAATGAGAATCACATTGATTCATCCATCAGACCAGGAAAAAGAGATGGTGCATTTTGCAGTACACTTACTCCAAAAATTACACCATATGTTTTGGTAAATTTTACAGGCAAATCAAGAGATGTCTTTACTTTAGCTCATGAATTAGGTCATGCAGTACATAGTCAGGCAGCACAAGACAGATCAATTCTTGTTCAAGATGCACCATTACCGTTAGCTGAAACAGCATCAACGTTTTCAGAATTACTACTTTACGATAACTTGGCAGATAAGATATCAGATGATCAAAAAAAGATCATGTTATCTGAAAAAATTGATGACCTGTATGCAACAATACTCAGGCAATCATATTTTACAATTTTTGAAGTTGATGCACATGAACAAATTGGTAAAGGAACTACAATTGATGAGATTTCAAAGACATATTTACAAAACTTGAAAGAACAATTTGGTAATTCTGTAAATCTTTCAGAAGATTTTGCAATTGAATGGAGTTGTATCCCACATTTTTATCATACACCGTTTTATTGCTATGCATATTCATTTGGAAATTTATTGGCATTATCACTGTTCCAAAGATACAAAAAAGAGGGAAATGATTTTGTAAAATCATACATGGACATTTTAGCAGCGGGTGGTTCAAAAAAACCAGAAAAATTACTGTTAGAACATGGATTTGATATCAAATCACCTAAATTTTGGCAAGAAGGTTTTGACTATGTTAGTCAGCAAGTCAAAGTGCTATCATCATTGAACTAGAGGTAAATTGGAAATTATAGAAAACTATATTTTAAAATTAATTTAATTATCGTCACTATTTTTTGACGGGGTAAAAGCGTCAATGATTTTTGCAGCATCTAAAGCAAGTGAGTCTTTAATTTTTTTTAATGAGTCATCAGGATTGTCAGATTGTGAAAGTAGATGTTTAAGTTGATCCAAAATAGCATAT
>JACNFV010000165.1 GCA_014384445.1 Candidatus Nitrosopumilus sp.
CTATGAGACATCATAGATAGTATTTGGAATAGTAGTATCAAGTTCATGAATTTCAGTTTTAATTTGAACATGACCAAATTCCTCATGTTCAACTTCCAGAACTATTGGATGGATTGACCAACCATATTTTGGCTTACTTGTAAATTGAACAATTTCTATAAATTCAGAATCTGTAAAAGATTTTTGAAATGAATTTTCCATTCCAAGTATTTCAAGTACAACTGAGGTAGTTTTATCAGATTTATCAAGATAAGAAATTTCAACATAACCGGTGTCATAATAAATTGCTTCTAATTGAAAATTTTCACGAAGTGGATCCTTATCATCAGTAGCACCACCAGTTAAAAATACAATTGCTAAAACAGTAAAAACACCAAGAAATATTGGAGGTCCTAATTTTTTAGCCATTTTTGAATTCTTTTCGCATGGTTCTTAAGAATTTAGAATTAATTCGAATTCGTTCTAATGTTTGACTTTGTGTTCTTTCAGTACCCGGAGTAGGATTATTTTTAAAAAATAATTTAATTTCGTTTTCCATAGAGTCATCAGCTACACCAGCAATACTAGCCACAATACGATTAAACAGTGGATTACCATGTCCAACTTTTTTATTGATATTTTTCCAATTTTTCTTTAACCATGGCCATAAAACTTTCTCACCATATGGATTACCAGCAACTTTCATTATTGGTAATTGCATGTTTTGAGAACGAACTTCCGAAGTTTGAGAAAAATTAAGTGTTCTAACAAGTAATTTTTTATCTTGAAATCCACACATTGCACCTAAGAAACGAAGTTTTTCCTCCATTGTTTTTGCATTTGTATATAATTTTTTTAATTCAGCAAAAGTTTTTGAATTTCCATTCCAAGCTGCAATGGAACAGATTGTTTCAATCAAATCAGGAGATAAAGAACTAGGAGATTTTAAGAATTTTTCATATTTTCTAATTGCCTCATCAGTAACAGAGTCATCATTCATTTTTCCTAAAACAGCTATTGTGAATGTACGTAATAATGCATCAGTATGTTTATCAGATTTTTGTGGCTCCCATCCAAGATTGGATAATATTTTTCGGAAGTAATTGATAGCATAACTTCGAATTTCTTCGATAAATTTTTCATCAAATGCACGGAAATATAATGATGCCAAATTATGTGCAACATTAACAGATGCAAGGTAACTATCTTCATCAAAATATGCATCAGAGAAATCAAGATAATTTCTAACTTGTTCATCACCTGAAACACAAAGAGAAAATAAATCATTTTGTATAGCCCATCTATCAATTGGAGGTATACGTTTTTGATCAACTAACATTTTAAGATCAAGTAAAATTCCTTCATCATATTTTACACGGTAGAATCCTTTTCGACCATAATTTGCAACAAAACCAATTGTATTTTTAGGTAATTTTATTGACATGGATTTTTTAGAAAATAATGTTTTAGAAGTTTCTTTTTCTAAACCTAATGATAAAGGAATTGACCATAACCCCTTACTGAATTTTTTATCAGATTCAAGCAGGTATCGTTTTTGTTTGATTTTTAAATTATTACCATCCTGATTAATTTCAACAAGAGGAAATCCAGGTTGTTTTAACCAAGTATTAATCATAGTAGTTACAGGCATGCCTGAAGCCTTGCCAATAGCATCCCACAAATCTTGGCCTTTAGCATTTTTATATTTAAAATCAGAAAGATATTTTTTCAATCCTTTTTGGAAATTTGGCTCTCCAACATAGTTCTCCAACATTCGTAATACGCATCCACCTTTATCATATGAAATTGCATCAAAGATTTCTCGAATTTCAGCAGGGGAATTAACTTTGACATCAATTGGATGAGTTGTCTTGAGTGAATCAAGTCCCATTGCTACATTCATTGCATCTTCAACAAATTGATTCCACAAATCCCATTCAGGATAAAATTTATCGACAAATTTTGTTGCCATAAAGGTTGCAAAACTTTCATTTAACCATAAATCATTCCACCATTTCATAGTAACCAAATTTCCAAACCACATGTGTGCAATTTCATGTGAAATGACTTCTGCAATGAATTGTTTAGTTCTAGTTGAAGATGTTTTTGGATCATAAAGTAAAATTGTTTCTCTAAAAGTAATAGCACCCCAATTTTCCATAGCACCTGCAGCAAAATCAGGAACTGCAATTAAATCAAGTTTAGGTAAAGGGAATTTAATTCCAAAATATTTTTCATATGAAGTAAGAAGTTTTTTTCCTAATTCTAAAGAGAATTTTCCTTTAGAAGTATTTCCTTTTGTAGTAACAACTCTAATCTGAATTTTACCAGCTTTACCTGTAAGATATTCAAATTCGCCTACTCCAAGATAGATTAAATATGTTGAAACAAGAGGTGTTTTTTGAAAATTATAAGTTATTTTATTTCCAATTTTTTTCTTTGTTTTAATGGGCATATTAGAAATTGCAGTGAATTTATTATCAGCAATAATTGAAATTTCAAAAGTGGCTTTAGCCTCAGGTTCATCCCAACATGGAAATGCACGTCTAGCATCTGCAGCTTCAAATTGTGTAGTTGCAAGGTATTTGGTTTTACCATTTTGCTGATATTTACTACGATAAAATCCCAATAATCTATCATTCAGAATTCCTTTAAATTCTAAATCAACAGTACACAAACCTCGAATTTTTTCTCCAAGTTTAATTTGTAATTCCTCTTTTTTTTCATTAATTTTAGGATTAGATTCAATTATTTTTTGACCAGATTTTACAATACACGATTTTATTTTTAATTCAGCACAATTCATAGTTATTACATTTACAGATTTTTTACAATTAATTGAAATAGACTCTAAACCATCAAAAGTAAATTTTTTTAGATCAGGTTCAAAAGTTAATTTATAATTTAGAGGAGAATGATCCATACTCCAGAGATGTTTTTAGCCTTTATGTGATTTTCTATTTAATTTGGAGTAATTATTTTTAAAAATTATTCAGAAACAGTTTTTGATTTTGGAGTTTGATCTGCTTTTAATCCCTTGTACCGATTTCTAATTGTTACTTCTGTAACCCCTGCGGCTTCTGCAAGATCTCTTTGAGTGATGGATACTCCATTTTTAACACATGATAGATACAATGCTGTTGCTGCAAGACCCATTGGGTCCTTACCTGCTGATTCTTTACGTTCTTGTGCCTCTTTTAGCACCTTTACTGCATACCGTTTTGTTTTTTCAGATATTTCCAACTTGCTAGAAATTCTTGCAATGCATTGGATAGAATCCACAACAGGCATTTTTAATTCTAATTCATGATGGAGTAATCTATAACATCTTGCAATGTCCTTTCTTTTTACGTTTGCAGAATCGGCAATATCTTTTAAAGTTCTAGGAGTTGCAGTATCTCGACATGCAGCATAAAGAGATGCAGCAATCATTGCAGAAATAGAACGTCCTCTAACTAATTTTTTTTCTAATGCTTTTCTGTAAATGTAAGCTGCTTTTTCAAGAACATTTGCAGGAACTGAAACTTTATCTTTTAATTTATTTAAATCACTAAGAGCTTGTCTAAGATTTCTATCAACAGGTTCATGAACTTGACTTCTACTATCCCAAGTTCTAAGACGTTCAATTGTACTTTTCATTGTTGTTGATAATGGTTTTCCAGATGCATCTTTGTTTAGGGGATTGATTACAGTAGATAAGCCCATATCATGTATCATTAAGGAGGAGGGTGCACCAGTTCTTGCAGGATCTGCTCCTCCATCTTTTTGAAATGATCTCCATTCAGGTCCAGATTCCTGAGATTTTTCTGAAACTACATAACCACATTTTGAGCAAAATTGTTCACCAGTAACATCATCAGTTAATAGAGAGTTCTTACCACAACGCAAACAACTAGGAGTTGAATTGGCAGCAACCATATTGATAACCTTATGCAGTAGTCCTTTTTATAGAAATGTCTATTGTTGAAACGTCCCTGTTTCTACCATCTGAAGATACTAATGATTCAGAGCCTATTGAAACATTATCAATTTCAAATGCAGGGTGAGTTTTCTTTAGAACTACCTGCGCTACATCAATTGCAATAGCAGTAGTTAGACCTCTTGCTTTGATAGTTACATTAGGGTTAGTAGCTAATTGAACAATGGCAGAGGTGACATAGGTCATTAACGGTTTTTTACCAATATAGATCGTATCTTTTGAATTATTAGACATACAAGATTAATTTTCAGGTCTAATTTAAAGGAGATAGTTCAATTAGTCATGGATCAATTAAGGTAGAAAAAGAGTCAAAGGGAGGAAAACAGAATTTTATTTCAAGTATTTGACGTATAATAAAATCAAAATAGAATAGTTTCTAATTTCATATTAGATCAAAAAAATAAAGCTTTTAAAATATACACAATAAAACGATAATTATGAAGCAAAAAACTGCATCACGAAGCATCAAAATTTTAGTTGCTAAATTAGGATTAGATGGTCATGATAGAGGGGCACTAGTACTGTGCAGAGCATTTAGAGATGCAGGTATGGAAGTCATCTATTCAGGGTTATTTGCTACACCAGATAGAGTTGCACAAATTGCAGAAGATGAAGATGTAGATGCAGTTGCAATGAGTTTGCTAAATGGAGCACATGGAACATTGTTTCCAAGAGTTGTAAAAACAATACAAAAGAAAGGCATCAAAGATGTTTTAATTGTAGGAGGAGGAGTAATTCCAGAAATAGATCATGCAGATTTAATTAAATCAGGAGTAGACCATGTATTTGGTCCAGGTACACCATTACCAACAATTATTGATCATATCAATACAGGCGTATCTAAATTAAGAAAAATATAAAATAAAAAAAGATTATTCTGTGGAATCAGGCCACATCATTTTACGCATTTGTTTACCAACTTTTTCAATTTGGTGTTCGTCATATTTTTTCATGTATTGATCAAATGCATCTGAACCTTTACTTTGGTATTCAGAAATCCACTCGCTGTTGAATGTACCATCTTGAATCATGGTGAGAACTTTTTTCATGTTATCTTTGCTTGCAGCATCCATAACCATAGGGCCACGTGTTAAACCACCGTATCTAGCAGTTTCACTTACACGTCTCCACATACCATTAATTCCATATTTCTGAATTAGATCTACAATGAGTTTGAGCTCATGTAAAACTTCAAAGTATGCAATTTCTGGTTGATATCCTCCTTCAACTAGAGTTTCAAATGCGTTTGTAACCATAGAAGCTGTGCCGCCACAAAGGTCTGCTTGTTCACCAAACCAATCAGTTTCAACTTCTTCTTTGAAAGTTGTTTTGATTAATCCAGCTCGTGCACTACCTATTGCTTTTGCAATTCCTAAAGTTCTATCCCAAGCTTTTCCTGTAAAATCTTGTTCGACTGCAACAATAGATGGAGTTCCAAAGTTTTCAAGATATGTTTCTCGAACTTTGGCTCCAGGTCCTTTTGGTGCAACCATGATAAGATCTATATTGCTTGGTGCTTCAATCCATTTCCAATAGATTGCAGCTGCATGAGAAAATGACAATGCTTTTCCTTCTGAAAGATTGGGTTCGATTTCATCTTTGTAAACTTGACCCTGAATCATATCTGGAAGTAAGATGTGGATAATATCTCCTTGTTTTGTTGCATCTGCAACAGACATTACTTTATGACCATCAGCTTCGGCTTTTTTCCAGCTTTTGCCACCTTCTTTAAGACCGACTATAACATTAAGACCAGAGTCTTTCATGTTATTTGCTTGTGCATCACCTTGAATTCCATAACCAATTACAGCGATAATTTCATCCTTTACAGGATCTAGACTGATATCGTTATCTTTCCATGTTTTTGCCATAACTAACCTAAAGGATATGCAAATATTAACTATCAAATACATTCAAGATAAAAAAACTAAATTTCAATAACATTGTCGCATGAGCGACATTTTACAGTGACTTTTTCTCCCGAAAGTCGTGTGAATCTTTTAGAACCACATTTAGGACAAATAGGGCAAGAACGTGCTGGCTCCATCAAATAATTAAGATAATTTAGATTTTATTAAATTACACTATACTATTTTATCAGTTTCAGTGAATTATGAATTAATTTCAAGCCCACATGTCAATCAGGCATTATTAAAATAATTTCATAGACATTCTAACTGAATTTCTTAAATCCGATATTAAATTCCTCATCAGAAATTTCTCCATTGTTGTGTTTTTTTGTTAATATTTCTAATGCAGTATCTTTTTTCAATTGTTGTTTTTTAATCATTTTTCCGACAGGTATCAAAGTAATTCCAATAATTAGAATGACAACTGTAGGCCATTCAAAAGAACCAGTACTATTCCAAGTAGTAAGTAAACTAAAGATTCCATATGTGGTAAATATTATACCACTTACAATTAGCATATTGTCAAGTGAGTTGTTCATAATCTACAAAGAAAACAGGTCTTGATTAACTTTGGTTTAAGACATTATTTTTCACAATAACCCATATGTCTTAAAGTAAAATCCAGAAATATTATTGTAGCCTATGTTTATTTCCTGTACTCTATGCAAAAAGCAAATGCATTTTGATGAGCGAAGAGTAAGGAATCAGCATTTCTACCATAGATCTTGTGTGTGGCATGTTGCTCACTTGATTGCATTAGAGCATTTCTTTTAAAAAATCATATCGTCTTAAATCAACACCATAACTTGAGTTTTTTATGTTGATGTGAGTTTTAGAAAGCATTCACATAAAAAAATAGAAATTCAAAACGGAACATACTAAAAAGATGTTTACAAGTATGGAATTTTAATTAAGGAATTAGATTCAAACTAAACAATTCTGCCACTGCCAAGAATACGAATAGTGGTAGACTCTGGTTTTAAAATTACAACAATTTGTTCCTTTTTGCACACGATAGGCTTCTCAAAAGTTAGTTTTAATGGAGATATTGATAAAAATTTTGCAGCCTTGATTTGCAAGCCGACGCTAACAAGACATCCCTGATTCTCTGCAATGTCATTTTTATAAAATGGGCTTTTCTTAAAGTCAAGTTCAATTTCAGTTTTAATATCCACTGCACCTTCAGATGAGATAACATCACCACGTCCAACTTCGTCAGGCTTTGCACCCTTTACTGCAATTCCAACCCTTGCAGGATAAACAGATTCAACAGTAGGATCATCGTGCATCTGAATAGATTTTATTAAAACATCAATTCCATGAGGATATAATTTTAAATTATCATACTGTTTTATGCTTCCGCCAGTTACCTTTCCTAAAATTACGGTTCCAACACCTTTAACATCAAAACAATGATCAATTACCATTTCAGGAGGATCAGTGCTAACTAGTGGCTGCAGTTTATTCATTTCTTCTTTAATGTTATCAGGTTCGACTTTCAAATATTTTTCAACTACGGTACCTTTTATCATCATTCCAAGTTTTGATTCATCAACATCAAAAGTATGAGACAGAATTCCTTTCTCCTTGCCCAAAGAATCAAGTGCAATGATTTGTTCCCCAGTAAACTTATCTAATTTATCAACGTGAAATATCACATATTCAGCCAAATTAATTGCCTGAAATAGAGGTTGGATTTTTTCAGGAAAACCGTTTGGAATAATCCATGTTTTAATTATATCAGATTCCTTACGATCAAACAGGGTTAGATCAGTTTCAGTTCCCTTTTTTCCAAATTCAGATGCAAGATCCTGCTTACCTAAAATTACAAAATTTATAGATTTAATCACAATAAATAAATAAAAAATTGGTTCTTATGAATTTTTGAATTCGATACAATTTAGATAAAATATCATTAGTGGTTTTTTTAGTCAAAATGTAAATACTGTGAATCAATAAAAAAATTATGAGCGATATGAGATTCATAATTCTAGGGATTGCATTAATTTTTGTAGGTTTTATCATTCTAGGAGCATTTGGTCATGAGTATCAAGCCGCAACCTTGGAATCAGATGAGTTTGGTACGTGCTACGAATATTTTGAGGACAAACCACCATCAAAAATTAATTGCTCGTTCAAAATAATGGATCAGACGGTATTCTTTGCGTTGATTTTATCATTTGTAATATCAGGAATAATTTCACTAATCAAAGGAACCCGCGGAGACTGGGACAACAAAGTAAAACCAGAAGACATGACAGGTCCAGGTAAGGAAAAATAACATCAGACAGTGTCAGAATCATTGGAATTAAAAAATAAGTCCGAATCACCGGTTTCTTTTTTAAATTTATCATGATTTATTTTTGATTTAATCATATTTTCTCTAATATCATGCATAATCCTATCCTCGTCAGAGAGGGATTCGTAGTGATTAATCTTAGTATGCTCAAAATAATTTAAAACCAGATCATCATCTTCAGTGAAGGTTTCATCACAATATTTGCATTTCATTTTTTATAAAAATTATTTCCAACATATAGAATATACGGTGAAGAGAATTGAATTAAGATTTACCATTAGGATTATTCATTATAAAACAAGACATCAATCCCATGGTGGAAAGTAAAGTGCGATTAATTTTTCTACATCAATAAAATTCAGGGGTTAAGGAATTCTTTGATTTTTTTTAGATTTGCAACGTGTGATTCATGAAACATAACCATGGATTCAGACAAAGTATTTGGCAGTACGGTTTTTAAATTATCAACTAATTCATCCCCACTTTTAATCATAGTATCAATAAGATTCTCAATCTCATTTTTATCACTAACCATACGATTATCTAAAAACGTCATGATAATTAAATATTAAAAACATTATTTGTTGAGATTTTTAAAATCCAAACATTTTGAATTGAATTCATTCAAATATTTTTTTGCGCCAATTTGAGAATCTTGAATATAGAGCTCACATGTTTCAGGATCAATCACAGGAGCAGTATTATCATTAGTAACAAATTGTAACAATAAAATTCCTACAAGCACGAATATCAAAATCAGAGGAAACTTTTTTGAAGAGATATCCATAATCAAACACGAATAATTTTAAACTTAAGGGTATTGAATGAGTAATTAATTTAATTATCTTTTTTGATTAAAGTTGCAGTAGAACGAACTTTAGGAAGTTTTTGAATATTCCAAGATACAACTTCTCTAATTTTTTCAAAGTTTTCAGCCTGAAGCTTAACCATCATATCATGTGTACCGATAGTTTCAAAGACATCTACGACTTGTTCCAATTCTTTTAATTGTTCAATGATGCCCTCTTCAGCACCTAATTCACAATTTAACATCACGTATGCATCAGTCACGAAATAGAGAATTAATGGTGATTATTTAAAGATGGAGAATGTTAGGTGTGACTACCATACAACGTGGACCAGATCCTTGAGATTACGTCTAGATTTTGGAAATTTGCTTTGCTTAGGATAACCAATACACAGTACAGAGGATGGAACTAGATCAGTTTCAAGTATGTCCATTATTTTCTGTTCATCAAACATTCCAATCCAAATAGAGCTTAATCCCAGAGCTTGAGACGCAAGTTGAGAATACCCAGCTGCAAGAGTAGCGTCTTGAATCGCAAATTTTCTAAGAACGTAAGGAGGGAAATTAAATTTTACTCTAGAAGGATTTTTGCAAAAAACCAACACCACAGGGGCATCAACGTATGGTTGGTTATTACACGCATC
>JACNFV010000125.1 GCA_014384445.1 Candidatus Nitrosopumilus sp.
TTCATTTTGTAGATTAGTAATGTTTTCTAAATCTTCTTTTGAAGCTTTTTCTAAAGAAGATGATTTAAGGATTACATCTAACAATTTTAGATTCAACCGTAGAATTGCTTCAGTATTCACTACCATTCTACGTTGATAAGGATTTGTCTCCATAGAAATATCTACTTCGGATCTAAACGCTGCAGTTTTTTTATAATGAGCATATCCAATAAAAATTAAAATTGGTACACCTACAAGTGTAACAATTAGAACATAATGGAAAAAACTTGGAAATATTACTAGTAAAGAGGGTATTCGTTCGATTGCTAAATAATAAGTTACAGTCAATGTGTTTATGGCAGCAAAAACAAATGCAAAATATAATGACCACCCATTTCGAAAATAAAACCAAGCTCTAAATCCCAAATGCTTTTCCATGATATGGATAAATAATTTAGACTATATCAATATCACTACGAATCAAAATTGATTTAGAGAAAAATTTTTGGGATATTTAATATTAAGTAGGCCTGAATTATAATGAATAGAATTGAAATTATTAATAGCATATGGAAGCCAAGGGAAATTTTTTCATTTAAATGAATTTTCAAATGCTTTACAAAAATTAGGCATAAAAACGATGTTGGTAAAAGATACTGATTTCAGTTCAGGATTTCCAAGTAAAAGACCACAAGAGTGGTTTGGAACAAATAAAAAATTTAAAAATCTAATAGATGAATTTGCTCCAGATGCCGTGTTTATTGATAGACAATCTCATTTTGGAATAGATACAATTAAATCAAAAATTCCATTATTTGTTCTGCTAAGAGGACATTATTGGTCAGAAATAGATTGGGCAAAAAAAACATTGCATAAAGGACCTATGATGAGAACAGTGATTTGGTTTAGAAATAATATTGCTGAGAAATGTTTTAGAGATGCAATGGCAGTATTACCGATTTGTGAATTCTTAGAAGATGTTGTGAAAGATCATCATCCAGAACAAGCAACTTTTCCATTTTTAGAAGGTGTTGATGCAAAACATTGGTACAATGTTGAAGGAATGAAGTTAAAGCATCCTTGTGTAGGATTGCTACAAGGTGCAGATTGGTGGGGTAAAACAAAAGAGATGTTGATTTTAAAAAAAGTAATGAAAGATTTACCAAATGTCAGTTTCTATTGGGTAGGTGATGGAGTGTATAGAGAAAAAATAATTTCTGAATTAGATAAATTTGATAATTTTCATTGGTTAGGTCATTTACAATATCCTGAAAAAGTCAGAGAGTTTCTTAGTGAAATAGATATTTACGCATTAGTGAGTGGAATGGACTTGGCTCCACTTACACTAAAAGAAGCTCAATTAATGGAAAAACCAGTAATTGCTACTAATGCAGGAGGTATTTCTGAAATGATGCAGGATAACAATACAGGATTTTTGGTCGAAGAGGGGAATTCAAAGGATTTGGTCGATAAAATTTCAAGATTATTAGATGATAAAGAACTAGCCTCAAAAATGGGGAAAACAGGAAGAGATTTTGTGATTAAAACTTTTAGTTGGGATGTCATAGCAAGGCGATTTTTAGATTATGCCAAAAATAAACTAGAAATTAACTCAGAATAGTGTCTGATTTCATTTCTTTTGTAACAAATAACCTATACCAAATTTCAAATGCCAATAATCCTAAAAATTTATTCACATATCTCACATCTAAATCATTTTTATCAATATTTTTTGAAATCCAATTCCCGTCAACCCATTTATCTTTAACAATTCTTGCATCAGACAAATAACATTTACAAATCTCTTGACCGTGGGATTTCCATAGATTTAATGTATTTACACTAAATCCTTGTTTTTCTTTAAGAATTAATGAATCTAAATTATATTTTTTTAGTAATTGTTGTAATGGGATTTTTCCAATATTTTTTTCAATATCATATTTCTGATTTGAAGGTAAATGAATTCCATATGAAATCACATCTGTTGAAAGAAATGGAGTAATTGACGTTAATTCAAAATGATTGTTTATCTTATTATTTATTGGAGAAAAATTGTTTAATAGTTTACCGTTATAATCTGCAAGAAATACTTGATCTAAATTAGATAATTCGTTATTAAAGAATGGAGATATTTGTTTAAAAATTAAATCCCAAGAAAAAGGAATTTTTTCACCAAAAATTTGTTCCTGATCTATTACATAATCACGTTCATGGCAATTCAAATATGCCTTTGTTTTTTCTAGTGACGTAGAATTTGGATTTGTTAATGACAAAAATTTTGCATATCTGAATGTATACCCTCCAAATATCTCATCACCCCCATCACCAGCAGCTAAGTAATTTGAAAAAGTTTTAGATTTTTTAGCCATGTAATACCAATGTAAATCCCAAAATGGAAGTTGAATTATGCTGATAGCTTTTGGGAGTTCTTTAAGATAATTTTCAAGAAATAATACATGATGGTTTATTTTGAAACTTTCGGCTATTTTTTCTGCAGTTTTAGTTTCATCAACACTATCAGCAAATTTTATTGAAATTGCATCAATTTCTATTTCAGGCATAGTTTTCTTGATAAAAGCCAAAACTAGCGAAGAATCCACGCCTCCACTCAGAGCCAGGGATATTCTTTTTACGTCAGGTTGAGGAATTTTTTGTAAAATATAATTTTCAGCAGATTTTTCAATAAAGTCTAATGAAAATTCATCTTTTTTCTGAACAAAATCTTCCCATGTTATTTTTGGCAATAGGGAATTATGTGTAGGATGGTATCGTAGAGTTAGAATATTTCTAATTTGGTTTGGATCCACAAACATACCTTTAGAAATTGCCTACACCAAGAGATCTAAAAATTAATTTAGAATTTCTTGCATCGTCCAAATCAAAAATTCTTTTTGTATCAACAACTACTGGCATTTGAATCTTTGATGCAATATAAGATGGTTTTAAATCATGGAATTCTTTGTGAGCAGTGACGAGAACAACTGAATCCGCATCAACAAATGCTTGTTCCATATTATTTTCAGTTTTAATATCAAAAACATCGGTTGATTTAAAAAACGGATCATAAATTTTTATTTTTGCACCATGTTCTTTTAATATTTCAATGATTTTTTCTGCAGGAGTAATTTGAATATCTTTTACCTCTGGTTTGTATGAAATACCTAACAATAAAACTGTAGAATTAGAAATTTTCTTATTTGCTTCATTTAATCCATCAATAAGTAAGTCAACTACATGATTAGGCATACTTTCATTTACTTCTCTTCCAATTTTTACAAGACTCAACATATTACTATCAAATTGTTTTGCAGAATTTAGCATTTGATATGAATTTACAGGCAAACACGGTCCCCCTACTCCTGGTCCAGGGTAATGAACCTGAAAATTATATTTTCTTTTTGCAGCATCAAGAACTTGAGCCGTATCAATCCCTAATTTTTCAAACAATAATGCCAGTTGATTTACAAATGCAATATTTAAATCTCGAAATACATTTGTAGTTAGTTTTACCGCATTTGCAGTTTTACAATTAGCCATTGATATCAACTCTACGGGAAAAACATGTTTGTAAAGTTCCATGATTTTTTGAGTTGTTTTCTCATCAATTGCACCTACCAATCTAGGAAGTTTTGTAAAATCAGTCATAATTTCTCCAGGATTTGCAGTTTCAGGACAAACCCCTATGGAAAAACTCTCTCCAGCGATTAATTGTTTTTTTCCTGTTTCTATGATTTGAATTAATTCATTTTCTACAAATCCAGGTTCAATGGTACTTTCTACAACAACCAATGAATGAGGTTCCAACAAGTCTCCGAGTTTAGTTGCTACTGTTCTTAATGCAGAATAATCAGGAACATTATTTTTATCCATAGGAGTAGGTAATGAAAGTAAAATTACATCACAGTTAGGGACAATATCTTCAATTTTTGTACTAGCATGGAATTTTCTATTTGTTACAACTTCATTAAATATTACATCATAGCCAGGTTCATCTTTTAAAGGGTAATCATTTGAATTAATCTTTGATACAAGATCAGCATTTATGTCAACACCTATTGTTGGTAAACCAGATTTTGCAAAAGATAATGCAGTAGGCAATCCAATTCTTCCAACCCCAATTACACATACTTTCAAATCATCATTAGTAAGACATTGCTTAAAATGTCCTAAATCATTTAGATTTTTTGAAGTATTGTTTTCCATAATTTTCCTTCACTTTTTCTATTTTAATTGAATATATTACTCCATTTGAAATTTTGTGTTTATATAAAAAATCTATGAACATGATATGCTTCAGCATAATCAAGACCTATTTCATTACCCCTAATTCTTGCTAGGGCTGTTAAACTACTTCCGTCTCGTTGATCAGCACGAATTTGAGTTTTGTAAATGTTCATGGCTTTAATTTTTTTATCAATGTCATTTTTTGTAAGATTCACATAGAAATTTGGAGAGAATTTTCCAAATTCTGAAGCGGCAGACCAGAAATAATATTCTGGTGATTCGTATGAAACAACAAGATGAGGTAAATGAGATGTTTTTTGTGAGTGAGGTCTTAATGCTGCGATTGCAACTTTGTAAGCTTGAGTATGATCTTGATGGGTAGAAAATACAGTAGGAATTGCAACTATTGTAGGTTTGATTTTAGAAATTGCAATTTTACTTCTAAATCCCAATAATTCTATTAATTCCTGTTGAGGCATTGTATCAATATGAATAATTTCATCATTGTAATGAGCAATTTCATATTTGTCGATTTTCAAAAATTTTGAAACTCTGGAAACCTCATCTCTCCAATCCTCCTTAGTAATTCTAGGGCCTTCAATTTTGTTAAATCCGCCCAAAGATAAAATTTGAACATAAACTTCACCGCCTCCTTTTTTTATTTTATTAATTAACCCAAAACATCCCATCACCTCGTCATCTGCATGTGGAGATATGACAAGTAATCTTTCTTTTTCTAAATTCAATCTAGATGCCTTCATTATGAAATCATTTTTACACCATAAAAGCATATTGTATAAACAAAAAATAATTGTCAGGGATTATTCTACTAGAGCATAATTGATTCAATAAATTTATGAATACTAGTTTTAGAAATATCATATGAATATAGCTGTAACTGGAGGAGCAGGTTTTGTTGGAAGTCACATTGTTGAATATTTAGTAAAGAGAGGAGACAATGTAACTGTGATTGATAATCTTTACACAGGAAAAAAAGAGAATTTGGATGCAGTCATAGATAAAATAAATTTCATTCAAATAGATATACGAGATTTTGATTCATTAAAAAAAATCTTAAAAGATGTACAAGGGGTTTTTCATGAAGCTGCTTTAGCATCGGTTCAAGATTCATTTTCAAAACCAGAGAAATATTATGATGTTAACGTCAATGGTACTGAAAATATTTTCAAGCTAGCAAAAGAATTTGGATTCAAAGTGGTATATGCCAGCTCATCAAGTGTTTATGGAGATCCTATCGAGATTCCTATTAGAGAAGATGCACAGAAAAATCCCATAAATCCATATGCAAAAACAAAATTGGATGACGAGATTTTAGCTGAAAAATATTCTAAGCAAGGTGTGGACGTTATAGGATTAAGATATTTCAATATATTCGGAGAACGACAATCAATGAATTATGCAGGTGTTATAAAATTATTTCTTGAAAGAATTCAAAATCAAAACCCACCAATAATTAATGGAGACGGATCACAAATTAGGGATTTTGTATATGTCAAAGATGTTGTTCAAGCAAACATAATGGCAATGGAGAGTAATGTAAAAAATGCTTTCATAAATATTGGGACCGGTAAAACTGTTTCAATATTGGAATTAGCTAATCAAATTATAAAATCATCAAATTTAAAATTAAAACCCATTCATAAAGAGGAATTAAAAGGAGATGTGCATGATAGCAAAGCAGATGTAGAATTAGCAAAAAAATTACTTAATTGGGAATACAAAATAGAATTAAAAGATTGGCTAGATCAAACAGTTTCAAATTTATTAAAAAATAAAAATACTAATCAATAGTAATTTTACAAAAGTATTATACAACATGGATAATCTATTTTATTGACTTGAAATTATTAATTGCAGGATTTGGTTTAAGATATATTCATTTGAAAGGTTTTGCAGAAACTTTGAGTAAATATGGCATTGAATGTAAAGTTGTAGTAGATTCTGAAATATGTGATGGGTTTCCAAGTAGAAAAATTAGAAATTGGTTTCAAACTAGAAAAAAATTCAATAAATTGATTAGCGAATTCAAACCAGATGCTGTGTTTATTGATAGGCAAAGACATTTTGGAATTGCAACTTTAAAGGCTGGCATTCCATTATTTGTTCATTTGAAAGGTGATTATTGGAAAGAAATGGATATGGCTAGAAAAACTTTGTATAAATCATTTCCAAAACGCATTGCTCTTAATCAATGGGATAAAATTGCAAAGGAATGTTTTGAGAATGCAACTGTAATTTTACCTACATGTAAGCACTTGGATAATGAATTAAAGGATAAATATCCACACAAAAATGCTGAGATTTTTTATCAAGGAATTACTCCATCACAATGGATTCCAGAAAAAGGAATGAAGTTAAAGCATCCTTGTGTAGGATTGCTACAGGGTGCAGTAATTTGGGAGAAGGCAAAAGAAATGCTTACTTTAAAAAAAGTTATGGAGGCCATGCCAAATGTTACATTTTATTGGGCGGGAGACGGTCCATATCGTGAAAAAATTTTACCAAAATTACAAGAACATGATAATTTTCATTGGTTAGGGAATTTGAAACATCCTGAAGAAGTCAAAAAATATCTTAGTGAAATTGATGTTTATGCATTGATAAGCGGAATTGACATGTCACCAGTTTCATTATTAGAAGCTCAAATTTTAGAAAAACCAGTCATTGCTACTAATGTCGGAGGAATTCCAGAGGAAATGAAAAATAACGAAACCGGATTTTTAGTTGAAAAAGGAGATCACGAAGATTTGATTTCTAAACTTTCATTATTATTTAATGATGAAGATAAAGCCAAACAGATGGGGAAAAGCGGTAAGAAATTTGTGGAAGGTAATTTTAGCTGGGATAAAATTTCCAAAGATTTTGTTTCCGTATTAAAAAAACATGTAAATTTAAAATAAGTAAATTTTAAGAATTATTTTTTCTTACCAGTTACACTAATTCCACTTTCAATTTCTTTGAAAGTTGTAATCTTAATTTTGGTGTCTTGAAACCATTTTTTTACTTCAGAAGGAGTATGTCTGAATGCATATTTTGGAGAATACCAATCAAAATTTACGCCTACACTTCTTTCAAAATTATCAGATTCATCCCAAAAACATTTTAAAAAATGCCAATAAACAAATCTTTGAACATCATATTCACCTGCTTTGACACCTAAAATTGGGATATCATAGGGAATCTTAATTTTCTTTTTTAATTGGGCCAAACTTTTTCCCAAATATGCCATTTGTTTTGAAAATTCTGTGCATTCTGCAACTGACATTTTTACAGTTTTATTTCGGATATAGTCATCAACATATTCTCTAACTGGAGCTTTTTTGTTATACACATAAATCGAAATGTGTCCAGAATTTGTCAAAAATTTTGTTAAATATTTGAATGAAGTTCCAGTATTTTTAGTGTGATGTAAAACTTGATCTGAATAAATATAATCAAAAAAATTCCTTTTGAATGGTAATTGGCGAAGATCTGCTTGTAAAAAATGAACGTTGGATAAATTTCCATATTTTTCATATGCAAAATCAATACTATCACTAGCGTCTAATGCAAAAACATCGGCATCTATATTTGAAGAAAGAAATTTTGCGCTATTTCCAATTCCAGTTCCTGCATCAAGTATCTTAGTTTTAGTATCTAGAAATTTGTTAAAATTAGATTCAGTTTTCCAACCATATCTGTCTAGAAACCATTTTCTTTGAAAATCTACCCAATCTTTCTTCTGGTGATTCTTATGATGTTTACGCCATTTTGCACTAAATGCTTCTTCAGTTTTAACAAAATCTTTAGTTTTATCAACTACAAAACGCGGTATTCCTTTAGTAATCTTAAAACTTTCTTTACATCCATCACAAGAAATTAAACCTTCTAAAATTTCATTGCCTTTTTTCTTCTTAATTTTTACATGAATTGAATTTCTACAAGTTGGACAAATTAAAAAATCAAGAAGCTTTTGTTTCAAAACTGATTTGACTTCATATGTGTTAAATAAAAACTAATAATATTTTATTTTCATTAATTAAGATTAATCAGCGTATAGTTTTAGATATTTTGGAAGTAATACTTCCCATGAAAAGAATTTATTTATGAATTCATATGCATTTTCTGAAAGTTTGTTCTGTAATTCCTCATTATCTAATAATGAATTTATGGTATCTAACATTTTAGATGGATTTTCAGAGGGAATTAAAATTCCTGTTTCATTATCTATGACGATTTCAGATACTCCACCCACATCAGTTGCTACAACTGGAATTTTTAGATAAAATGCTTCTTTAATAACCTGTGGAAGACTTTCCATCCTAGAAGGAACGACGAGTAAATTTGATGCTTTCAAAATTTCCATGGTTTTTTCCCAGGATAAATTAGTGCAAAAAACAACATTTCCATTTATTTTGGATTCGATATTTTTCAAAATATCAATTCCTTTTTCATAACTATCTCGACCAATGTACACAACTTGATTTTTCTTTTTTTCAATTTGATTGATATTATTGAATTTTTTTATATCTAAAGGTGCTGGCAAATAAATAAAATTTGCATTAAGTTTTTCTTTATAATATTTTTGAACAGTTTTTGAATCAGTTGTTAGTTTATCAGAAATTTGAAAGGCCTTTAATTCCCCTTTACTTGCTAGAATACCTGTAGTTTTAGAATGTAAAACTTTTACCTGTTCAGCATACACTCCATGTACTGAGAGAATTTTTTTTTTAGAATTTACATATTTCATGATAAATGCAGATGGAATATTCCATGCGTGTACCACATCAAATTTTTCACGATTAGTTAATGCTTTCAAAATTCCAAAAATTGTAAAAGAAGGGTTTTTTAATTTTTTGATTGGGATATGTGGTACTTGCATTAATTTTACATCATCGCCTTGTTCACGTAGTTTTTCTGCAACTCTAAATGCATGGCCTCCAATTCCTCCTTCATATCTAGGCGAAATGAACAGAATTTTCACAAAACAAAATAATTTGTAGACCTTTTAAGGTCTTGGATTAAAAAATTAGATTTACATTGTTGCTTGAGAAGCATCATGGAACATCTGACTCTTTGCACAGCCAGCAGCAAGTTCATCACCTGCTCCACGTCTCATAAGACCTCTGTATAGACCATCTTCTAATTTGACGCCTTCTCTTTCTTCCCATTCCTCTACAGTGATAGAATATTTCTTTTGAATTCTGTCTCTATACCATTCTGGAATTACATTAAATGCACAGAATGGAACTATTCTAAGGTCTGGAG
>JACNFV010000210.1 GCA_014384445.1 Candidatus Nitrosopumilus sp.
CAAAATCTGTTTTTAATTTAGAAATGCTCTAGTTAAATTCATAATTTCAGAACCGCTAGTCATTGAACCTACTATAATGCAATGATTATTTGCTAAAATTCCTGATGTAACATATGGAACACCACCATTTATTGAAGTTTGTTCAACATTCACTGATAACAAATCTTCAATAATTTCAATATCTTTTTCTTCTGCTTCTGGATGAATTACACCTCCTGTATTATTTGCTTTAAGTGAAACTCCTGATAAATGAGATCCTGCTATCTTTTTTTGAAGTACTTCTACTCCCATTACATCTGATATGACTTTGCAATCCTCTTTTGATAGTGCAGGCGAAACAATTGCTCCTTTATCATTGGCACAAATTACATTTCCAAGTGCATTGAATTTAGTATCTAAAACCCCTACTTCTAGATCTGTTTCATTTTTTAAATAATCATATTCATCTTGATATGCAGTGGATGGTAACAAAATTCCTTTATTGTTCATTACTGACAATGTACCAATTAACATAGTGTTGGCAATTGCTGTGTGAAAAATTTCTACATTCAAATATTCTGCTAGTTTATTTGCTTTAGTTTCTGCAAATCCCATAGGAACTAATCCTATTGTATCATTAACATTGATGAAAACGCCGATATTTGGCTGTCTATACACATCATATTTGATAATATCCATATCCAGATAACTGATCGTTCAGCGTTATGAACGTAAGGAAATTTTCTTTGCCTGTTAATTCTATTAATTTTCAGTTAATTTGTTAGTTTTAAGTAAATTCATCTAGCTTTAAATAATAACTCTAAGAAATTTTATCATGCCAATAGCAGAAAATTTCCCTGAAGGTTTAACCCCAACAGGAAAAATTAACCTAGATGATGGAAACTTCCATATCATGTGGGGTCCAGGTAAAAAAACAAACACTGATGGTTCACAAGCTGAAGTGTTTGCAGATTCAGATGTTGTAGCTGCATATGCTGCAAGGGGAGAAGAACAAGTCCCTCTTGGTGTAAGTGGTACGATGGTTGCAGTCGATTGGGATTCATGTGTTGCAGATGGTGCATGCATTGAAGCATGCCCTGTACAAGTATTCCAATGGTACAGAACTGAAAAAGATATTGCAGCAAAAGATATTGTTGGTCAAACCTTTGCAGGAACTGGCAGTGATGTTAAAGATGAGCGTAAAGATCTAACTGATAAAGCAGATCCAATCCGAGAACATGATTGTATTTGGTGTATGGCATGCGTATCTGTATGTCCGCCTCAAGCTATCAAAGTTGATCAATCTAATGTTGAAAAACATGAGAGCGCAGCTAAATCTTTGTAAGTTTAAACCATTTTCTATATATTTCAAATTTTTCATTTTTTATTTAGTCTTGACTAATTTTCTCTAGATTTAAATAATATTCTAAATATACGGAACTAATGGCAGATCTACAAATACCTGAAGACTTTTGTCACAACGATGTAGAACCAAAAGGAAAAACAAGCCACGGTGATGGTGAAAATTTCCACTATATCTGGGGTGAAGGAAGAACTGATGGTGCAGCATTCTCAAACGAAGATGTAAAGGCAGCCTATGCAGAAAGAGGGGAAGAACAAGTTCCTCTTGGAATTCATGGTACTAGCGTTGCAGTCGATTGGGATTCATGTGTAGCAGCTGGTTCATGCATGAGTGTATGTCCAGTTCAAACATTCCAATGGTTCAGAACCGAACAAGATATTCCTGCAGCAGACTGTATGGATGCAACCTTTGAAGGTACTGGTTTAACAGAAATGGATGAAAGATTAGATTATACCGACAAATCACAACCAATCAGAGAACATGATTGTACGGTTTGTATGGCATGTCAAGAAATTTGTCCTGAAGGAGCAATCCTTATTGAATCAGCCAACCAAGAATGGCACGAAAAAGCAGCCGGAACATATGTACTTATGAAATCCAGCGGCGAAAATCCACACGCACACGATTAAAGATTTTTTCTTTTTTCTTATTTTTCTATTTAATTATCAACAGATTTTAATCACTATTTTCAACATTTTTTGCCGAGGTCGCTTAGTCCGGTAGAGCGCGGGCCTTGAGAGCCTGTGTACGCAAGTACGCGGGGGTTCAAATCCCTCTCTCGGCGTTTTTATTTTTCTATTTTTGCAAGTTCTGCAAGCATTGCAGATAGTTGAATTTCAGAATTTGCCCCAACTAAAATTCTATAATCGTACTTTGCTATTACTTCTAAAATATCTGATAATTTTTCATGTTTAGATTTGAATACAGCTGAGTTAATGTACTTCAGAAAATCTGACACTGACATTCCGTAAACTTTAATCAATTCAATCATTTTCTCTCTTGATTTTATGACATCACCTGACAATGCAATTTTTAAAACCTCATCCACATCACTTGTTTTAGTTAGCCCTGATGAGACTTTTACAGTTTCTTCAGTAATTTCACCAAGACTTGCAGTTGCTTGCATTAAATTAATCGCATGTCTCAAATCCCCTTCTGAATAATCATAAATTGCTTTTAGACCTTTTTTATTTGTCTTTATTTTTTCTTTTTTAGAAATTACTTCTAATCTACCTATAATGTCCTCCTCTGACACTATAGTAAACTTGAATGTTGCACATCTACTCTGAATTGGATCAATAATTTTTGAAACATTATTTGCAATTAAGATAAATCTACAAATTTTAGCAGTGTCTTCTATTATTCTTCTCAGTGCTGTTTGAGCATCTGAAGTCATCTCATCTGCTTCGTCTAAAATAATTATTTTAAATGGGGCATCTGATAATCCTGCAAAAGCTGAAAACTTTTTTACTTTTTCTCTAACCATGCCTATGCCTCTTTCATCAGAAGCATTTAGCTCTAGAAGATTTCCTTCAATATTGTCCCCTAGAATTTGTCTTGTAATGCACAATGCTGTAGTTGTTTTGCCTACTCCTGCAGAGCCTGAAAACATCAGATGGGGCATATCTGTTGGATCTTTGATTAACGCCTTTAAACTCCCAATAATTTCAGTTTGACCTATAATCTCTGAAATTTCTTTAGGTCGATATTTTTCTACCCACATTCCTGTTGCAGACATACGAATATCGAAACTCTAATCCCACTAATAAATCCGAATTGGTTATTCTCTTATGCCATATCTTAAAATCAAAACCTATTCTGATGTACTCTGTAGTCAGGCTGTGATTAATTAGGATCAAATGATCTCACTAAATTGTTAACAGAATTGATCGATCCGATACTTGAGGATCTAAAATTGATAAGTGATCTCATATGGAAATTGAAAAAATAGAAAAAGTGCATACTATAGGATATAGACTAAAGGATGCTAAACTTACAGTTGATCAGGATTTTAAGTACAACATTGCCGGCATCAAAATTGAAGGTATGCAGGGTGACACAAATAACATGCCTCAATGGATTGGAAAAATCTTGAATGATAGCGGTGTGGGTACGTTGGATTCACCTGATATGATTACTCAATTAAAACAAGCATTATCTAAAGAAAAAATGGTTGGAGAATACCAATTATCCACATTAGAACCTCATTTTTATATAAAATTGAAAGAATCAATAAAAGAATTTGACCGCAATGATTTTGATCAAGTTGAAAGTATACTACTGGAATTATTTAGAATGAGAAGAGGTAAAATTGTAAAGCTTGCAGATTCTATTAAACTAAATTCTGATATTTACAAACAATTAACAGTTGAAGAAAATATTTTCTACAAAACCATCTATGATAATAGTAAAGAATTTGAAAATCAAGTAAGAGGAACCAGAAATGAGTAATGCACAAACTAGTACATTTACTGATTCTGCATTATCAGATAAAGTAAAACAATTTTTAACTAGATTCAAGGATAAACAAGGAAATTACAGATACGTTGACGCCATTGATTCAATGATGCCAAAAAATGCAAAATACATTGTAGTTGATTATAATGATCTTGTAACTGAACCTGAAATTGAAATAATTTTTTCTGAAAACCCTGATAGAATTTTTGATGCTTTTGGAAGAGCAATTAAAGAAGCATTACAAACAAGATTTCCAGGTTATGCAGAAAAAATTAAGGAAGAAGTTCGTGTAAGAATAGCTAATTTTCCATTAGAGAGAAGTTTAAGACAAATCAATGCTGAAACAATTGGAAATATTACCAGTGTTTCTGGAATGGTTGTTAGAGCATCAGAAGTAAAACCACTTGCAAAAGAATTAGTCTTTACTTGTCCTGATGAGCACATTACAAAAATTATTCAACTAAAAGGAATGGATGCAAAAATACCTGTTATTTGTGATAACCCAAGTTGCAAACAAAGAGATTTTGAATTAAAGCCTGAAGCAAGTAAGTTTATTGATTTTCAAATTCTCAGGTTACAAGAACTTCCTGAAGATTTACCTCCCGGACAATTGCCTCATTACGTTGATGTCACAATTAGGCAGGATTTAGTTGATAATTCAAGGCCCGGTGACAGAATTATTCTTACAGGCGTAGTTAGAGTAGAACAAGAGTCTGTTGCAGGTGTCCAAAGAGGTCATAGTGGATTGTATAGATTGAGAATTGAAGGCAATAATATTGAATTTTTGAGTGGTCGTGGTTCTAAAACTGATAGAAAAATTGGTAGGGAAGAAATCTCTCCAGAAGATGAACGACGAATTAAATCACTCAGTCAAAGCTCTGATGTTTATCAAAGATTGATAGATTCCTTTGCTCCGCACATCCAAGGTCAGACATTAATCAAAGAAGCTATTCTCTTACTCATTGTTGGTTCTAATCAAAGATTGTTGGGTGACGGCAGTAAAATTAGAGGAGACATCAATGTATTTTTAGTTGGAGATCCTGGTACTGCAAAAAGTGAAATGTTAAAATTTTGTGCAAGAATTGCACCAAGAGGTTTGTACACTTCTGGTAGAGGTTCAACAGCTGCAGGACTTACAGCTGCTGTAGTTCGTGATAAATCTGGAATTATGATGTTGGAAGCAGGAGCAGTTGTACTTGGTGATCAAGGTTTAGTTAGTATAGATGAATTTGATAAAATGAAACCTGAAGATAGAAGTGCGTTACACGAAGTTATGGAGCAACAATCCGCAAGTATCGCAAAAGGTGGAATTGTAGCTACCCTCAATGCTAGAACATCCATTTTAGCTGCAGCAAACCCTATGTATGGAAAATATGATCCATTCAAAAATATTACAGAAAATGTAAATTTACCTATTCCTCTATTGACAAGATTTGATTTGATTTTTGTTGTTAGGGATATTCCTAGTAAAGAAAAAGATACGCAAATTGCAACACATATCATTCGAAGAAATACTAGCTCTGGAACTGATAAAAAATCTGTAGTTGAAGTTGATTTGTTAACAAAATACCTTTCATATGCAAAACGCGGTACCCCTGAATTAACAAAAGAAGCTGAAGCAAAAATTCTTGATTATTATTTACAGATGAGAAATGTAGAATCTGAAGAAATGATTACTGTCACTCCTAGACAATTAGAAGGAATTATTCGACTTTCAACAGCTAGGGCTAGATTACTCATGAAAGACAAGGTTGAAGAGGAAGATGCTGACCGTGCCATATTTCTAATTCAAAGCATGCTTCAAGATGCTGGTGTTGATGTTAATACTGGTAAAGTTGATCTTGGTGTTTTACAAGGCAGACCTAGAAGTGAGGTTTCAAAAATGCAATTATTCATGGATATACTAAAAAGTCTTGAAGGTGATAATAAAGTCCCAGTTGAAGAAAGAGCATTTGTAGAAGAACTTGAAAAAAGTGAAAAATTTAGTGAAGAGGAAGCAAGAAACTACATTAGAAGAATGCTTAGAGAAGCATCTATTTATGAATCAAAACCTGGTCATTATAATCGAGTATGAAAATAGATACGCTAGAACTTCCAGACTCTGCAATTAATTTTTTAAAATTACAAGGATATGAAAAACTATATCCGCCACAAGCTGATAGTGTCAAGTTTGGATTATTGGATGGAAAAAGTATTTTAGTTTCTGCACCTACTGCCAGTGGAAAAACTTTGATTGCAATGCTTGCAATGCTTAGTTACCTTTCAAAAAATAACGGCAAGGTAGTTTATCTTAGTCCATTACGTGCATTAGCTGCTGAAAAATTTACAGAGTTTAAAAAATTAGAAAAAATTTCAATTGGGAAAAAAATTAAAATTGGTATTTCCACTGGAGATTTTGAGCATATTGAAAAAAATTTAGAAAATAGTAACGTGTTGATTTTAACAAATGAAAAAATGGATTCTATAATTAGACATGGTGCTGAATGGGTTGAAGAAATTGGTCTGGTGATATCTGACGAAGTTCATCTGATTGGAGATGAAGGTAGAGGACCAACACTTGAAATGATTTTAACTCATTTAAAATTATTAGACACTAAACCTCAAATTGTTGGTCTTAGTGCAACAATAACCAATTCTGATGAAATTGCAAAATGGCTTGATTGCAAATTAGTAAAAAACGACTGGAGACCAGTTCCATTATCTGAAGGAGTATGTGACGGAGGGCAAGTTACAATGAGTGACGGTAAAACATTTGAGGTTAAGCCTAGTTTACGTGGAATTCCAATTGATTTAGGCGTACAATGTGTTCAAGAAGGTGGCCAGTCTCTAGTTTTTGCAGCAACTAGGGTAAGTTCAAAATCGCTTGCAACAAAAGCATCTGATATTATTTCACAATTCTTACAAAAAAAAGAATTGACAGCATTAGAAAAAGCATCAAAACAAATCCTTGCAGAAAATGAGCATACCGAAATTGTAAAAACGTTGGCAATTCTTGTAAAAAAAGGAGTTGCATTTCATCATGCAGGATTAAATCAAAAATGTAGAGAAATTGTAGAAAAAGAATTTCGTAATGGTAGCATCAAATTATTATCATCAACTCCAACCTTGGCTGCTGGTGTTAACCTTCCAGCAAGAAGAGTTGTAATTTCAAATATCAATAGATACAATGCAAAAATTGGTGCAAATAGACCTATTAGTATTTTAGAATACAAACAACTTTGCGGTAGAGCTGGAAGACCACAATACGATGATTATGGTGAATCCATTATTGTTGGAAATGGTAACACTGAAGATTTAACTGAATATTATATTCATGGTGAGCCAGAACCTATAGTTTCAAAAATTACTGAGGACAAATCCCTTAGAACCCACATTCTAAGTGTAATTGTTATAAATCCTGGAATAAAAAAAGAAGACCTTCTTGAATTCTTTTTACAAACATTAGGCGGATTACAATCTTCAAAAGCTACACTAAGTTTTGCAATTAACATTTCTTTACGTTTTCTTTCTTCCCAACAATTAATAATTAAAAAAGGTGATAGATTTGCTGGAACTGCATTTGGAAAAAAGACCTCAATGCTTTACATTGATCCACTTACTGCAACCTATTTTAGAGATGCAATAGATAATGTGTCTGACCAACGAAAACATACTTTTGGATTTTTACATCTAATGATAAATTGCGAAGAATTTTTTCCTAAATTTTCACTTCGAAATAAAGACTATGAACCAACTAGTCTCATGATTGAAAATCATTCTTCAGAATTAATTGAACCCATTTCAGAATATGATTGCTCTAGAAGTCTTTTGGCTTTACAGATGTGGATTACTGAATCTAGTGAACTTTCTCTATCTGATACTCTTGGAATTGAGGCTGGAGACATGCACAGAATGGTAGAAAATGCAAATTGGCTATCTTATTGTTTAAGAGAGATTTCTAAGCATATTGAAAGACCTGATTTACTTGAAGAATTTGATGATTTAAGAAAAAGAGTAGTTTATGGGATTAGAGAGGAATTGCTAGATTTGGTACGCGTAAAAGGAATTGGAAGAGTTAGGGCACGCGTGTTGTTTAAGAATAATATAAAAAATCTAGACGATTTGACAAAAATCCCTGTAAATAAATTGGGAGAAATTGATAAAATTGGTTCAACTATTGCAAATAACATAAAAGCTGAATTAAAGAAGGTTCGATATTGATTGAATTAATTGTTCCTGCAATAATTTCTTGCATACTTGCATTTTCTGTAGTTTATTTCACTACTCCTCCACTGATCAAAATTTTAACAAAAAATAATTTTACCGTAAAAGATATGAATAAAAAAGAAAGCGTAATGGTTGCAAGACCTGGTGGAATATCCATAATATTGGGAATTATTGTTTCAGAAATTGTTCTTTATGGATTTTTTCAACTTAATGAAATTCTTGCAATAATGATTACAACTACAGCTGCATTTCTAATTGGTTATGTTGATGATAGAAAAGTGATGGGAGGTTGGTTTAAACCTCTAACTCTTGCAATTGCAGCACTTCCGATTATTTTTCTTGGTGCATACGATTCATCCCTTTCATTTCCATTATTTGGAGATGTACAAATTCCAATACTATATCTTGGATTGATAATTTTTATGATCCCTATAACTGGAAATACAATTAACTCTATTGACGTTCTAAACGGTGTTGCTAGTGGATTTATGGTCATTGCAAGTTTTACTTTGTCTATCTGTTTATTTATTTTAGGAAATTATGAAATTGCTATAGTTAGTTTACCTTTAGCATTTGTTTCATTAGCATTTTACAAATATCATAAGATACCTAGCAAGATCTTTCCTGGAGATTCTGGAGCACTAACCTTTGGTGCTATGTATGGTACCATTGCAATTGTTGGGGGTGTAGAAATTATTGCAGCAATTGCACTATTACCTGCTGTAATTAACTCGTTTTTGTTTTTATCAAGCGTAAAACGAATAGTTGAACATAGACAAATCAAAGGAAAACCTGTTGAATTTACTAGTGATTCTAAATTAAAGGCAACTAATGATAAAACGGCCCCTGTAACTTTGGTGAGATTAATTCTTGCAAATGGTCCTTTATCTGAAAAACAAGTTGGACTTGCAATTTTTAAACTTGCAATATTTTCGGGAATTTTAGCTATTATTACTGCATTTATGATGGGTGTTTCTCTTTGAAATCTGGTCTTTATGGTTTCTTATTTGCAATGTGGAGTTTGATAATTATTGGAGGCGGTATCATGGTTGTTTTGTTGGGTCCGTTTACTATTCAACAATTTGGTGATTTTCATTGGATAATTGCATCCGGAATTAAAGTAACTATTGCTTTGATATTGGTTGTAATATGGATTTTAATTTTATCTAAATTAAAAAATTGGATTTTTAAAAAAGAATTAAATTCTTAACTTTCTATCCATTTTTTTCTTTTTTTATCATATTCTTCTCTGCTGTATCTCAGAAAAGCTGGTGACCCTGCAACAACAGTATTTTCATCAACGTCTCTTGTTACAATTGCACCC
>JACNFV010000112.1 GCA_014384445.1 Candidatus Nitrosopumilus sp.
TTGTTCTAACTCTTGCCCTTAGATTCCCTTTTGCCTTTTCATTTGGTTGTAAATACATCGAATACTCATTTACAATTGGTTTGATGTCAATTAGTTTATGCTCTATTCCTGTCATTGAAATTATTTTTACTGCATCTTCTGTTTCGCTATTTGGAGTTGTTGTAGTGTCTGGCATTATTATTGCGAGTGTTTTATCTTTTAGTTTTCTTTTACAAATATACGCTAAAACTGCTGAATCTATTCCTCCACTTAATCCTAAAATAATCCCTTTCGATTGATTTTTCTCAATTTGACTTTCTATAAATTTTTCAATTTTATCTGTAATTGAAGCATAATCTTGATTAATTATTTCATTTATGATGTCTTGATTCAATAATGAATTTAAAAAATATTTGGGAATAAAAATTGTGCTTAAATTGAATTTCTAGATATCTACGTAAAGTCCGTCATCTCTTGACTGAACTGAATATGTTTCTAGTTTAACATCTTTAAGATAATCTACTAGTTCACCTGTTTTGATGTTGTACTTCCAAAAATGTAATGGACATTCTACAATATTTCCTTCTAATTTTCCTGGTGCAATTGATCCATCTTGATGAACACAAAGATCATCCATTGCATGAAATCCATCTTGATTAAACACTGCAATTTGTTTTCCATCAATTTTGAATGCTTTACCTTTACCTGATGCTATTTCGCTTTTTTCAGCTATTTTTTTCCAAGCCATTGGTTTATTGAAATATCTGTCATTTATTTAGATTCCCATGATAGTATTTTATAACCCTCGTAGGTAATGTCGGCATTGAGTAAAGTAAAATCTAGTCCAAAATTGATCAAAGAGGGTAAACTATCCTATGAATGGGCCAGATCTCACATGCAAATTTTAGATAACACAATTAATAGATTAAAAAAATCAAAACCTCTCAAGGGTGTAACTATTGGTTTTTGTTTACACGTTACAAAAGAGACATCTGTTTTACTTATTGGTGCTAAAGAATTAGGTGCAACAGTTGCAGTATGTGGCGGTAATCCATTAACTACTCAAGACAATATTGCAGCATATTTGGCATCTGAAGGAATTCATGTTTATGCATGGCATGGTCAATCTGTTAAAGACTATGATTGGTCTATTGATCAAGTGCTCAAACATAGCCCAACTATTCTCACCGATGATGGTGCAGATATGAACATCAAAGCACATTTCGATAAGCGATTCAAAGATATGAAAGTTCTTGGTGCAACTGAGGAAACTACTGCTGGTGTAACTAGAATTAGAGCCGTAGAGAATCAAGGTAAATTGAGATACCCTGTAATTTTGGTTAACGAGGCATATACTAAACACATGTTTGATAATAGATATGGTACTGGACAAAGCACCATTGATGGTTATTTGCGTGCAATGAATTTACTTATGGCATCAAAACGCGTTGTAGTTGTTGGCTATGGCTGGGTTGGACGTGGTGTAGCATCAAGATTTAACGGGATGGGATCTAAAGTAATTGTAACTGAGGTAGATCCAATCAAAGCTCTTGAGGCTCACATGGATGGATTTGAGGTAATGCCAATGTCACAAGCAGCAAAACTTGGTGACATGTTTGTCACATGTACTGGAATGACCAGCGTAATTAGAAAAGAGCATATTTTAAAAATGAAAGATGGTGCAATCATGGGCAATGTCGGTCACTTTGATCTTGAGATTGACGCCGAGTTCTTACTAAAGAAATCAAAATCTGTTAAAGAAGTTAGACCTACACTTGATGAATGCGTTTTACAAAATGGTAAAAAAGTTTACTTGATTGGAGAAGGCCGTCTTGCTAATTTAGTTTCTGCAGAAGGACATCCGCCAGAGGTTATGGCCCAATCCTTTTCAAACCAACTTCTATCTGTACTGTATATTCTTAAAAACCACAAAACAATGGAAAATAAAATTATTGATGTTCCTAAAGAAATTGATATTCAAATTGCACATGACGCACTAAATGCAATGGATGTTAAAATTGATAAATTAACTCCTGAACAAGTAAAATATGCAAACAGCTGGTAAAACTTCTTAACTCCAATCTTACTTTTGAAAACTGTTTAATGAATAAAAGAGCTATAATCACAAGTGCCTTGCCTTATGCAAATGGTGAGATCCATTTGGGTCATGTTGCATCCACATACCTTCCAGCAGATGTAACTACTAGATTTTTAAAACAAAATGGGGTTGATGCATACTATGTTTGTGCATCTGATGATTTTGGAACTCCTATTCTGATTCAATCTGAAAAAGAGGGAAAAACACCTGCTAATTATGTTGCACATTGGAATAAGCGTGATTACGATGATTTTACTGCATTTGGCATTGATTTTGATTATTTCTATAAAACAAGTTCTTCAGAGAACATTGCCTTTGTTCAGGATGTTTTTACAAAACTAAATGACGCTGGACATATTTATCAAAAAGAAATAATTCAATTTTATTGTAATAATGACAAAAAATTTCTTCCTGACAGATATGTGAAAGGTGTTTGCCCTCATTGTAAGGCTGAGGATCAATATTCTGATTTATGTGAAAGTTGTGGCCGTGTACCTGAAGAAATAATTGATCCTAAATGCTCTCTTTGCGGTCAAACCCCAACCAAAGAAAAAACTAATCATTATTTTTTCAAACTCAAAAATTTTGCTGACTCGTTATCCAAATGGTTAGACGAGACTACCACTCTTCAAAAAGATGTAAAAAAATATGTCCAAAACTGGATCAAGTCTGGATTAATTGATTGGGATATTACTCGAGATATTCCTTGGGGTGTTCCTGTTCCTCTTGATGGTGCAGAAGGTAAAGTTTTCTACGGTTGGTTTGACAATCACTTGGCATACATTTCAACTGCATTAAAATTTCTTAACGATAAAGGAATTGATGGAAAAGAATTTTGGAACTCTGCCGATATTTATCATTTCATTGGAAAAGACATTGTGTATCATCATTATCTTTTCTTACCTGCAATGAGATTAGGTCTCAATGAAGAATACAAATTGCCTAACTACATTCCAACTAGAGGGCACCTTACACTTCAAGGAAAGAAATTATCTAAGAGTAGAAATTGGTATATCGGGCTAAAACAATTTTTAGGATATTATCCTGCTGATTATTTGAGATTTTATCTTGTCTCCATTAACCCCTATTCTCAAGATGATTTGAATTTTGACTGGGATGACTTTACAACCCGAATAAACTCTGAATTAATTGGTAATCTTGGAAATTTTGTTAATCGTGCTTTAGGATTTACAAAAAAAGCTTTTGATGGAAAAATTCCAGAGACTGAATCTTTTGATGAAAAAGATTCTGAAGCGGAAGCAAAAATAAAATCACTTGCATCTGATGTTTCTACTTTGATGGAGCAAAATCATTTGGACAGGGCACTAAAGAAAATAATGGAGGTTTCTTCTTTTTTCAATCAGTACTTTCAACACAAGGAACCTTGGAAAAATGGTCCTGGAACTACAAATTGCGTGTATCTTTCTGTAAATGCTGTTAGAAGTTTTGCTATCGCAATATTTCCATTTATGCCTAAATCTGCCCAAAAAATTTGGAATCAGCTTGGAATTGATGGAAATGTGTCTGATATCTCGTGGACATCTCAATCTGAATTGGGTGTTTCATCTGGACATATTCTTGGTGATGCTTCTCCACTGTTTGCCAGAATTGAAGCATCTGATATTGAAAAATATAAAAAAGAATTGGGTCCATCAGAATAACTATGCAACCCGTTGCCCGAATTTCAACTCGTGGATATTATGATTTACTAGATGGAAGAACCATCAAAAATAATTCATACTATTTTTATCCAAAACAGGATTTAAAAAAATTAATTGATTCAAAGGAATTGACAATCATGATTCATGGTCTGAGAAATGATAACGCTGGAGCAGTTGCAAAAGTTGTATTGGCAAAAAATAAACTAAAAAATTTAAACTATTTTTATCCTGTAATTGGATTCAGTTACGATTCAAACACAACTGGCGCTCATTTAATCAAATATGCAAAAAGATCATTGACTGCAGGACAAGTAATTGCAAAGAAAAATGGGCGTAATCTGGGAACATTCGTTGAAGATTTTAAATCAAATAGCCCCAATACAAAAATTCGTCTAATTGGGCATTCTCTTGGAACTCAAGTCATTTTAAGTACGTTGGAATATCTTTCAAAAAAGAAAAAAAATACTGGAATAATTGAGAGTGTGTATTTTTTTGGTGCATCCATTACTGATGATGTTCCATCCTCAAAAAAGTATGGAAAAATACTTCAAAACACTGTTAACAAAAAAATTGTTAATCATTATGCTCCATCTGACGAAGTATTGGGTTGGGCACACAAGGAGAGATTTGTTAAAGGTCCATTGGGACTTAATGGTGCAATTGGAAAACCTATTTCTAAATACCGTCAAATTTTATCAAAGCCTAAAAACCATAGATTTGCAAGTTATGTTTCTGTTTTGAAAAAATTTCCATAGATCCTACATAACGTATTGCTTAGTATGATTGATACGTCATTGTTTTATACAAATATTGATTAATCAAAATCAGATGAAATTTAATAGTTCACTACCTTCTTGTAGAAACTCTATCTTGTACCATTTTAACATACTAAATGAAGGTGATTGGGATTGCTAGACCTAACATCTGATTTTTTTGAAATTTTTCTAATTTTAAAATAGACTTTCTTTTACTTTTTTCTAAAATACCTGTGCATCTTTTAACAAATTTATTAAAACTAATTCTATATTTGGTGTTATTTTTCTAGTAATTTTTTTAAATTTTCTAATGATGCTTCGTAAAACGAACCCATGAACACTAAAAATTCAAGAAATTCTTTTTCAGACATTTTTTGACTGTTTAGGTATGATTGCCATGTTAATTGCGTACTAGTTTTTGTTTTATTTTTAATTGAAATTGTAGCAACATATGCCCTTAATGGAAGACCCTCTGTTGCAACGTATGTGAAATATTCGCCTTTTTCCCATGCTACTATGTGTTCTTCTATTTTATTTCCGTCTGCAAATGTGATTAGTCTAACTGCTCCTACATCTTTTTTCCTCATGGATAGATATTCTGTTTTTATCACGTCTGGTAACCATGAAGGCAATCCTACTATGTTGCTAATTTTTCTCCAAACTTTGTCTTTTGAAGCCTTGATTGTAATTGTTTTTTTGATTGTTCCTGAATGAAATGATTTTTGGATCTTTCCCCCCATGTGTCTCTCAAATTTTCATTAAATTTTAAGATATGTTTAAGAATCATTTTTAATCCCTTTAGCATAATATTATCAAATGGTCTTTGGATGGGGTAAAAAAAAGCAAGTAGACGAACCTGTTGAACGCAAACCTGTCAATCAAAATATTGCTCTTTCTGATATTCCAAAAATAATATATGATTTAAGTAAATTAAGAGAATCTCAAACTCTCTCTGAGATAAAATACTTGAGAAATAATACTGCTCCTCTTATTGATGATTTGATGAAAATTGGCATTGTCCTTGAAAAAGATAATTTGAACATTGATGATATCGATAAACATTTGGCTATAATTGTAGTGAGAGGCAAGCAACAAGTAATTGATATTTTAAAAAAGGACGTCAAGACTTTGATGCAAGTCTCAACAATTGACGATGCAAAAAAATTAGACTATTTTTTAATTCAACTTCTTAAAAAAGTTGGTGATGTTTTGGGAAGACAAACTAGAGTAATTCACATTTTTGCAAAAAAATATGCAAATCAACTAACTGATAATCTTAAAATTATGAATGAGAATTCTGATAACATTTCAAAACTTCTAAAACATTATGCATCTACACAATCCACTTTTGATGAAATTACTGAAATGCTAAATACAAATAAATCCCTTAATGCTGAATTAAGTGATAAAACAAAAAGAAACATCGAAATTTTAGATAATTTGAAATCTTTTGAAGAAAAGAAAATTACTTTACAGACTTCCCTTGATGAAGTTCACTCTTCAGAAAATTATAAGAAATATGTCAGTTTGGAAAATAAGATAACTGAATTCACTAATCAAAAATTAAAGATAAAGTCTGAAATTGATACTCAATTCACAAAAATTTCTCGTCCCCTTGGCAGATATGCATATGGATCTTCCTTAGATAAGGAACAAAGTGGTATTTTATCCACTTTAGTTAATGATCCATTTGATGCACTTCGTTCTGAAAACTTGGATGCCATTATTGTTATTTTAGAAAATATTCGAAAAGCAATATCTTCTGGTTCTATATCTGTAAAGGATACCGAGAAAACTTTATCTCAGTTAACTGAAACTGAAGAATCCCTAGATAGTTTTATCAAAAAAGTATCTGACTATTCAAATATTTTTAATTCCATGAAAAATGAACTAAGTGAGTTAAAACCTAAAAACTTGACATCTCTTGAAAATGAATTCTCAAAGAATGCTGCCTCAGAAAATGACTCTCATTTAAAATCTAAATCTATCTTATCTGAAATTGATGAAATAAATTCTAAAATTCCTCAACTTATATCTAAAATTGAAGGTAGATTAAGAATATTTTCTAATTCTAAATACGTAATATCTCAATCTTAAAACTAATTTACCAAGCAATTGAACTATTTTTATGTTTTTTAAAAAGAAAAAAATAGAACGAAAAATTTTACTACAAAAAACTGTGTTAGATAGTATAATCACTTTTTGTAAAATGAAGCATCCTAATGAAGGAATTTTGATCTTAAAGGGAAAATCCAAAAATGGTACCATAACAATAGATGGACTAGCTATTCCACCGTTTAATTTTACAGGTCCTACTTTTGCGGGATTTCCTCATTCCTTTCTACCCTTTGATAATAGCTATATTGGAATCATACACTCACACCCTTCTGGTTCTGCTGAACCATCTGTAACTGACTTGAATAATTTTTTTGGATTGGCCTCCTTAATTATTAAATTTCCATATGAGGATGATTCTATTTTTGCTTGGGATAGCAGTGGAAATTCAATTCCTCTTACAATTGATTGATTTTAGAAATTAATTAAAATGGACAAAAACTGACAAAGCTTTATAACCTTTTTTTAAGAACTTTTAATGAATTGAATCCTCAACTCAAAAAATATTATATTTTTCTAGGTGCCTCACTTGTATTTAGTATTGGATTACAAATTGTTCTTGGCATGCTTGGAGTTCCTTGGTATATCAGCATTGGATTAGTTATGGCTATATTCATTTTACTTCCTATGTACATGAGAAGAAGACAAGCTGGTAACTTTGGTGGTTCTGGTTCTGGAGGTGGCTTCTTTGGAAATAATGGTATGAATAATTCTGCCAGTGTAAAGTACGTGTGTCTTGTTTGCCAGAATAAACATAATGGCGGCTCGTGCCCTAGATGTGGTTCAAAAATGCAAAGAGCTGACTTTTAGGTTTAATCATGTCATTAGATGAAATTCGCAAAAAAGTTATTTTCCATAACTCTGTTGATGTTTGGATTGCAGCATGTTTTGAAAAAAAAATACCTTGGACAAACCCTGAAGATTATAAAAAATTCATGAAACATCTATTGTCGTTTAATCTAAATTTAAAGGCCTTTAGCTTATGTGCACACGATGCTGGTGCAACTGAAGAAGAGAAAACTAAATTCACAGATATTTTATTTGAAACAAAAGATGATCCTACTTCATTAATCTATACAATAAAACTAAATGCTTCTGCTTTAGAGATAATTCGAAACCATTTTTCATAATTATCTTTTTAATTTTGGATTAATTATTGAATCTAATGCGTTTCCGATAAACACAAATGCTAAGCCTGTTATTGCAATCATAATTCCTGGTGGCACTATCCACCACCAAAGTCCCCTGGCTGCTGCACCAAACGTATTTGCATCATGTAAAATTTGACCCCATGTTGGAAATGATGGATCACCTAACCCTAGAAAACTTAATCCTGCCTCTGTAGTTATTGCTGCTGGAACTGATATCGCAATGCTTGCAAATGCGTATGGAAGTAATTGTGGTAAAATATGTTTAAGGATCATTTTTGAATCTTTTTGACCCATTGTTGTTGCAGCTTCCACATATCCTCGTGTTTTAATTTGAAGTGACATACTTCTTGCAACTTTTGCAATTCCGACCCATCCAAAAATCATCAAAAATCCTGTCATCACAAATATGCTATTGCTAATGGTAACTGAGAGTATTATCAGAAAAGGCAATGCTGGTAATGCATAAAGGATATCATTAAACCGCATCATGGTTTCATCTGTTTTTTTACCTTTGAATCCTGCATAGATTCCATACACTAACCCCATTACTACTGAACCAATTGATACCGCGAGGCCTATGAATAGTGCTAGTGGTGTTCCCCACAATAGCCCTATGGCCAAATCCCTTCTCAATTCATCTGTTCCCATTATGCCAAAAGCTTTACCGCCTATGATTAATTTTGAATCAATAATTTTACTTTCTTCATCTATTTCGTAAAAATCAATTAAAAAAACATAATTTCCTTTTAGTGGTTTATTTGATTCTGTTTTTGAAAAAATAATGTCTTCTACGGACAATTCATTTATTTTAAATTCAAATTCTTCTTCTTGTAAAAATAACTCTTTTTTAATCATGGCGTCAGTTGAAAATATTCTGTCATTATGAATTATTTTTAAATTTGAATGCGGCAGTGATATTGAAACTAATTCTAGTTTAACTCCATCTGGTCTAATTACTGACATTTGAAGCAGTGGTGAACCTGAATATTCTAACAAATATGAATAAATAAAATCTTTTGGAAATTGATCATAATTAAAATCTAAATTAAATTGATATGATGTTAAATTTATTTCATCATCAAACATTGTTTCGATGTTTGGTTCTGCTAAAATTTTATGCTCTGGAATTTTTTCTGTCATAAATAAATTTACCCAAATTGGAATTGCTGCTTTTGGATATGTGATCCAGCTTTCAGGATTATTCCATTCTTGAAATGTTTCTATTGGAATTATAACTATTGTAATGATTGATGTTAAAATTAAAATTGTAAGAATTGTAATTCCTGCAATTCCCATTTTACTTTTAAAAAATTCTTTCTTTATCTCCTGGGGTGTTATGTTGCTCATTATTACTCACCTGTACTGCTACGAATTCTTGGGTCAAAATAACCATAAAGTAAATCTGCGATGAATATGCTTACTAGAAAAAATACTGTCAAGATGTATGTTGCGCCTATGATTACCGGTAAGTCCATGACTGTTATTGCTTCAAAGTACAACCTTCCCATTCCTGGCCAATCAAATACTGCTTCTGTAATTATTGCTCCTCCTAATG
>JACNFV010000056.1 GCA_014384445.1 Candidatus Nitrosopumilus sp.
TGTATTTTTTTGTCCTTCCATGAATTCCTTGATGAATTAATCGTCCAGAAATAATTCCCGACAGTTCAATTTCACTTAACATTTGTGTGACTCTTCTTTGAGTTAGTTCGTCCTTTCCAACTGCTTTACAGAGATTTTTGTAGGAAGAGTAAATCTCACCAGTGGAGGAGCCATTGGCCTTCATTATGGCTAAAAGTACGATTTTTTCATGAAGTGGGTATGATTTTAGGGAGGCTTCCTCTTTATTTTCTTCAATTTTTAGGGAGGCTTCTCTAACATGCTCAACTGTAACTTTGTCAGATTGCTGTCTTTCTGCAAGTTCTCCTGCCACTCGAAGTAAATCAATTGCTCGTCTGGCATCACCGTGTTCTCCTCCTGCAAGGGCAGCACAGAGATTTAAGGCTGGTCCCTCGACGGTATTTTCTATAAAAGATTCACTAATTCTCTCTTCAAGTATTTTTTTAATTTGCTCAGCATCATAATTAGTAAATACGATTTCCTCCTCACCAAGACTGCTGATTACTCTGGGATCAAGTTTTTCTTTAAACGTCAAGTCATTTGAAATCCCCACCATAGTTAGAGATCCTTGATCTAATTGCTCATTTGCCCTTGTTAGTTGGTATAGAATATCTTTGCCGGTCTTTACTACTAGTTGAGCAAGATAGTCAATTTCATCAATTACAAAAACTGCGTTAAGTTTTTCGGTATTGATTCTATTTAGTAGTCTTTTGAAGACTTCGCTAATAGCAAGTCCGGTTGTGGGTAATTCCTTCTCATTTAGGCCTAATTGCCTGCCTATACTGACCAATAATCCGTATAACGTTGTCTCATTTTTAGAATTAGAATATACAAGTTTAATTGGAAAGTTTGATTTCTCAACCCTTTCCTGAATTTTAAAAAGTACTTTTTTAACAACCAAAGTTTTGCCAGTTCCAGGTTTTCCATAAACAAGAAGATTGGACGGTCTGGATTGTTTTAGAATTGGCAGTAACGATTGAGCAACTTGTTCTTGTTCAGAATCTCTATGAAATATAATATTTGGAATATATGTAAAATGAAGAATTTCCCTATTCTTAATTATCGACTTGCCAGATTCTGCTGCATCAAGCATTCTATCAATTGGGTCAGACATACTCAGACACCTTCATTTCCTAACTGCTTCATCTTACTCATCCTTCAATTAAGAGAGTATAGAATACAGTAGTAATTCTAGTTTAGTTTATGATTAGTTATTTTTAGTTAGATTTAGATTTTCTAAAAAAAATAAATTTAAAAAAAGATAGAGTGGAAATATTGGTGTGTGAGTTCTTGTTTGAAATGAGAGTTGTTAACATGTTGTTAAAATTATGTGAAGAAAATCAAAAAAAACCTAATTTTGACCCCTTTATTTCCTTTCCAGGCGTCAAAAATGATGTTAACAATGTGAATATCTCAAAATCACCCCTTTATTTCCACTCCAGTCATGATTATGTCTTGATTAGGGGGCTTAATTTAGAATAAAATGTTAATAACAAAAAATTGGCTAGGCATGGGCTAGGCAGTCAATGTTAACAAACTACAATGTTAACAAAACTGATCAGATCACTTGAACCGTTAACATTAGATCCTTTAGATCTCAAAGATGACAAAAAAACGTATACGAATAGATGTGGAGGATGCAGATGGTGCACGATATGATATCAAAGTAGAGGGCAATGTTACCCGAGAGAAGATTCTCAAGATATTTGAAATGATGGACTTGATGAATATTGAAGAAGAACCAGAATCATCTGTAAAAATGGATTCAACTGGGTCAAAAATTTGGCATATTGTGGATAAATTCTTCCCAACGGGCAAGTTTACTTCAACAAATATTCTTGAAAAATATGAAGATGAACTTAACGAGCCTGTAAAACTTAGCATAATATCCACATATTTATCACGATTTGCAGCAAAAGGTAGGGTGGACAGAGTAAGAACTGGCCGAGAATGGACCTATCAATCAATCAAGATAGCTCAAAAACAACAATAAATTATTAAGTTATAGTAACTTTTTTAATAATTAATCTATTATTTCCAAGTGTCATTTTTACATATTCACCCTTTTGTATGTCCATAAATTTTCTATATTGTTTTGGTATTGAAACTGTACCTGCTGAAGTAATTTTTACTAATACCGCATTTTCTTGTACTGACATATTATTGTTATAATTTAATAATATATATAATTTAATATTTTCATATATTATTAAATAATTAATAATTAGTCTAATTTTCAGTCAAAAATAATATTTTGTTAACAAATTAACTTTGTAATTCTCTATCCGACAACTTGATCAGCCGTAATATCATTTATTTTTTCTTTTCCTTTTTCAGTAATTGAATATGAATATGGTTTGGTTTCTGTGTTCCTTTGTACTAAACCACTCTCAAATAATTTTTTCATTAGTCTAGATGTGTGCTCTCTACTTCTTTTTGTTGTGATTTGTATATCACGTGATGTCATAGCTTTGTTTGTGATTAGTTGTAACACATAATCAACTGGGCTCACAGGTTCAATATTTGATAGATTAGGCGTAGAAATTTGCTTTTCAAGAACAATTTCAGGCTCCTTAACCACTTTAATTTCTTTTTCAGGCTCCTTAGTTTCTACTAATTTTTCTATAAATTGTTTTAATTCTAAGTTTGGATCAATTGGATTTTCTTCTACTCCTTGTATTTCTAATGAATCTAGGCGTATTTTCATATCTATTAATTGTCTTTCATAGTATTCCAGGCGTTCTACTTGTGTTGGGTCTGCAACATCACTACTAGATTTTATGAATGGGCGTATTTTCAAGAAAAAATACAATCCTCCTAAACCTATCAAAAATGCTAAAATCACACCTAAAATCACTTCAGGGTCAGGAATTTCTATCAACATCACTATTTTTATGACTATGTTGTGATTTATTGTGATTGACTAATATTATTTGACACTTTAGATTAACAAAATCACACTTATAATCACAGATAATTAAATATCTAATCACGTTTGATTAAGATTAACCTTAATTGACCTAATCACAAGTATCACATATTTGATGCCTGTCTGATAAGCTTCTCAATCACATTAATCACTTCATCTTCTCTTTCAGGAAAGATATCACTCTCATTAATCACACTAATCTGTTCAGAAAGTTTTGATATCACATCAATATCATCAGGCAAAAGTATGCCTAAACCTCGTAAAAGTATGATTGAATAGAATAATGCAACTAATTTCTCTTTAGATTGACCTACTTGCCTGTAATACGCTCCTCTAGATATAGAAAAACTTGAATCTAAAAGATCCTTTTGATTTAGAATAATTTCAACTTGTCGCTCTGTAAACAGTGATTTTTTGATAATTTTCCTAATAATGTTGTTAAAATTAGATTCTTTAGACTCTGCCATAGCTATACAGATCTGTATACAGACATTACAATTAAACTTTAAAGTGTCATATACTAACCACATCTATGGTCGGAAAAGTTGAATTATTTTTAAAATCAGAATTAGAAAAAAAGAATGCACTGTTGTTTGTCTTAATTGATTCTGAAGTTTCAAATTTAGAGGCTTCAAGTAAACTTGCTCAGGATGTTGAAAAAATTGGTGCCTCTGCTATCTTAGTTGGAGGCTCATCTGCTACTGATCAAATTGAAATGTCTCAAGTTGTTAAAGGCATTAAGCAAGGCATAAAAATTCCAATAATTCTATTTCCTGGTAATGTTACAGGTGTTGTTCCTGATGCAGATGCTATTTTGTTTAGTTCACTAATGAATTCAGAAAATCCTTATTTTATAACACAAGCACAGGCACTAGCAGCTCCAAGTGTTGCAAAATTTGGTTTAGAGCCATTACCGACTGCCTACTTAGTAGTAGGCGATGGCACATCTGCTTGGTTTGTTGGTTCTGCAAGAGGAATTCCTTTTGAAAAACCTAAAATCGCTGCTGCATATTCATTAGCGGCACAGTTTTTGGGTATGAGGTTTGTGTATTTAGAAGCAGGTTCTGGTGCAAAAACCCACGTAACTCCTGAAATGGTTAAAACTGTAAGACGTGCATTTAATGGATTTTTGATAGTTGGTGGTGGAATCAAAGATGTTGAAACTGCCGAAAGTCTAGTTAAAGCAGGAGCTGATGCCTTAGTAATTGGAACTTTCCTTGAACAGGGAGGAAGTATTACAAAACTTGAAGAAATAACAAAAGCAATTCAAAGAAGCAAGTAATACTATATTCTATAATGTCTGAAAACGATGCAATTTCTCGTATTCGTCATATTGACATGCCCGAATATTATTTGAATTATTACTCCCATCTCTCAACTGAAACATATTCAATATTTGAGCATGCAGCACTAGCAAAATCTACCTTAGTCGACTCTTCAGGCATAATTGAGCCTAAAATTGCATTTGATTTAGCAGATCGAGTTGCAAAAATGCACGATATTGATATTGCTGATCATCTAAGAGAAATTTTAAAAATTAAATCTAAAGAGCTTTCTGCATTAATTTTAGCAAAAGAGATTGCTTCAGGAAATTATTCTCTTCCTGATGCTTCTTTGGAAGATAAACTAGATCTTGCAGTTCGTGTAGGTTTGGCAATAATTACTGAGGGTGTTACCATTGCACCTCTACAAGGAATTAGTGAAGTAAAAATAAAAAAAAATAAAGATGGAACTGATTATCTTTCAGTTTCAATTGCAGGACCTATGCGTGCAGCAGGTGGAACAGAATCTGCAGTCACTTTGTTGATTGCCGATTATGTTCGACAAATAGCAGGGTTATCAAAATTTCAAGCAAATTCTTTTGATGATGAAACAGGTAGATTTGTTGAAGAATTACGAATTTATGAAAGAGAAGCTAGTAGCTTTCAATTTCATATATTGGATGAGGATATTGAACATGTTATTTCTAATCTTCCCGTTGAATTGGCTGGAGTAGATACTGATCCATATGAAGTTGTAAATCATAAGGGAATGACACGAATTAAAACTGATAGAGTTAGGGGCGGAGCTTTACGTGTTCTAAACGACGGTCTGATTGGAAGATCAAAAAAACTACTCAAAAGAGTAGAAATGTACAATTTAGATGGATGGGAATGGTTAGCGGATCTCAAAGGTGCAGTTCAAACAGGTGATAATCAGGAAGATGCTGCAGCAAAAAGGATGCGTGAGGTGATTACAGGCAGATCAGTTTTATCTATGCCTAACAAATTAGGCGGATTTCGGCTTCGGTATGGAAGGGCGTGTAATACTGGCTTTGCGGCAATAGGATTTCATCCAGTTGTTGCTGAAATTCTAGATCATACGATTGCTGTTGGAACCCAGGTCAAAATTGACATTCCTGGGAAGGGAGCAACTGTCGCATTTGTCGATTCTATTGAAACTCCAACTGTACGTCTTGACAACGGCGATGTTGTAAAAATTAGAGATGTCAAACATGGAATAGAAATTAAAAATAAAATTGAAAAAATATTACATTTAGGAGATGTTTTAATTACATTTGGAGACTTTCTTGAAAATAATGCCCAACTAATACCGTCAGGATATGTTGAGGAAATTTGGATAGAAGAATTAAAACTAATTATTCCAAAAATTGAGACTGAAAATGAATATCTAAAACAATTTTTGATTAAAACACCTACAATTGAAGAAGCATTAAAAATTTCACTTGACTTTGAATTTTCATTACATCCACATTATCTTTATTTTTGGGATAAAATTTCATCAGAAGAATTGGTTCAACTTTTAGAACCAAAAAGTTTCAATGAAAATAACATTGAGTATCCAATTAAAATAAAAAAAATTCTTGAAAAACTAGGAACTCCTCATAAAGTTAAAAATGAATCTATAATTTTAGAAAATGAAGAAGCAAAAATTTTCTTTAATTTGTTATTTATAACAAAACCAATAATCAATGATTTATCCGTTCCTCAGATTTTAACAAAATCTTCAAAAATTAAAATTAATAATAAATTTTCAACTTCTGTTGGAATTAGAATAGGAAGACCTGAAAAAGCATCAGCTCGACAAATGAAGCCTCCTACACATACATTGTTTCCAATTTCTGATAAAGGTGGACCAACTAGGGACCTCCTTAAGGCATCACGAAATGAACATTTTTTTGCAAATCTTCACAACAGGCACTGTGAGCAGTGTAATGAACCATCCCTTGGAATAAAATGTTCTAAATGTGGCATCAAAACAGTAGTTACTTTCAGATGTAATAGCTGTAGAGATAGCTTAACAGAGCCATATTGCGAAAAGTGTAAGCGTAAAGCTCCGGCTCACTCTCATAAGGAATTTCCACTAAAAGCACGACTACTTTTGGCTCAAGAAAAAATGGGAATTCGTGCAAAAGAGCCTTTCAAAGGTCTTAAGGAACTAATCAGTGAAGACAAAATTGCAGAGCCTCTTGAAAAGGGACTTGTACGTCAAAGTCTTGGTTTAACCACCTTCAAAGATGGAACGATTAGATTTGATGCAACAAATTCTCCTTTAACCCAATTCAAACCATCATGGATTGGAACGTCTATTGAAAAACTCAAGGAATTAGGTTACTCACACGATATTGATGGTAAACCAATTGAAAGTATAGATCAAACTATTGAACTTAGAATGCAGGATGTAGTAATTCCTAATGAAAGTGGAAGATATTTGGTTTCTACTTGTAAATACATTGATACACTTTTAGTAAAATTTTATGGTAAAACTTCATTTTATAATGTTAAAAACACTGAAGAATTACTTGGGCATTTGATAATTGGTTTAGCACCTCATACCTCTGTTGGAATTGTAGGAAGAATTATTGGATATACCGAAACTCATGTTTGTTTTGCAACACCAAATTGGCATTCTGCAAAAAGAAGAGATGCTGATGGTGATGCTGACTCTATTATGCTTTTAATGGACAGTTTACTTAATTTTTCAAGGCAATATCTTTCTGATAGAATAGGAGGTTTGATGGACGCACCATTACTTATTCAACCCCTTGTCTTGCCACATGAGTCTCAACCTCAAGCACATAATCTTGAAGTAACAAAAATACTTCCTTTGGACTTCTTTGAATCTACATATCAGGAAAGTAAAGCATCAGATGTAAATTCAGTTGAAATTATTAAATCAAGAATAGGTACTAAAAGACAATTTTATGATTTTCATTTTACTCATTCAACTTCATCATTAACTACCTCAAAACCTCGAAGTGCATATTCAACATTAGGTTCAATGCTTGATAAATTTGATATGCAAGTTAGAAATGCAGAATTAATTGATGTAGTTAATCCCTCCGAACTAGTTTCAAATGTTATTTCAACACATCTTGTTCCAGACATTATGGGTAATCTTCGAGCATATGCAAGGCAAAGTTTTAGGTGTACTGCATGTGGAAAATCTTATCGTCGAATGCCTCTTATTCAAACATGTGTTTGTGGCCACAAATTAATTGCAACAATTACAAGAGGCTCAGTTGAAAAATATCTTAAACTTGCAAAAAGACTAGTTGACAAATATGACGTTGGTGCATACCAGCGTGGAAGAATCTATGCTTTATCTGATGAAATAGATTTGGTTTTTGGTAAAAGTGAAGGAGATCAATCCCTTCTTACAGATTATGCATAGAATTATCTTAATTTGACGTATTCGTAGGCACCAAGTTTGTTGTCAAAACAATATTTGACTTTTTGATATTCTTTTCTCCAAGATTTGACTTTTGGAAGAATCTTTTTTGGATCCTTTTTGTCTATGATGATTTGTTTCATGAATGATGCAATCTCCTGCATTTCATTTTCTTTCATTCCTAATCTTGTAATTTCAGAAACACCTAATCTAATTCCACCAGGATGGAAATAATTTCTTCCAGCTTTAATATCTCCAGGAATAAGTTGTCTGTTTACGATTATGTTGGCTTTTTCTAATTCAGCTTCTACTTTACCGCCATCAAAATAATCTAAAACATTAACTGCAATTTGATGTGATTGTGTGAACCCTCTACTTTCACCTAATACTTTGAATCCTGCATCACTTAATGCCACCGCAAATGATTTGGCATTTTTAATTACTTGTGTAGCATAATCTTTTCCAAATTCTAAAGCTTCTGCAAAGGCAACTGCTTTTCCTGCCATGTTGTTAATGTGATGACTACTTGTAAGACCTGGGAATGTTGCTTTTTTAATTGGTTCTTCATGTTCTTCAGAACCTAAAACTAATCCTCCTTGAGGACCAAATAATGTTTTATGAGTACTCATTGTCATTGTATCTGCACCTTCACGTAATGGATCTTGAAATTTACCGCCTGCAATTAATCCTGCAACATGTGCAGCATCATAATTGATGTGTATGTCATAGCTTTTAAGAAAATCTGATAATTCCTTAACTGGATGTGGGAATAAAAATAATGAACCCCCAAACATTGCCATTTTAGGAAGACGATTATTTTTTTCTAATTCCTTAACTTTTGCTTTAGTTTTATCAACATCAATTGTCATTTCTTCAGCATTAAATGGGTAAAACTCAATTTCTAATCCGTGAACTAATCCAGCAGTTCCAGAATGTTCTTTTTTACCGTGTGAAATATGACCCCCTGCAGGAATGGATGGTGCAATCATGATATCCCCTGGATCTGAATAAGCTGAATATACTGCCAAATTTGCAATTACACCAGAAATTGGTCTAACATCAGCAAATTTGCATTTGTATAGCTTTTTAGCTAATTTCATACATTCAAACTCTACCTCATCAATGTAGATACAACCAGCATAGACTCTTTCTCCAGGCCAGCCTTCTGCATACCTATTACCAAAATCAGAAATAATTGCTTCTCTAACTGCCGGACTAGGAATATTTTCACTGGCAATTAGCGGTATGGAATTTTCAAACCATTTGTGATGCTCTTTTAATTTTGTAAATATTTTATTATAAGATTCCTTATTTTGTGACTTTACCATATTTGGTAATTTATTTTTCCCAATTTAAAAACACCGATACAAGATTATTATTTTTTAATCCTGATCTGGAAGGTATAAAAGGGGAATCTGGAGTTTTGCCATTTATGGGTATGCAAGCAACTTCAAAAGGAACTATGCCTGTTGTCTTACTGAAAGAAGGCGGTACAGAAACCAAGGGTAGAGAGGCTCAAAAAAACAACATTGCAGCAGCTAAAATTATTGCCGAAATTGTTCATACCAGTTTAGGTCCACGTGGAATGGACAAAATGCTAGTTGATTCCCTAGGCGACGTTACAATTACAAATGATGGTGC
>JACNFV010000096.1 GCA_014384445.1 Candidatus Nitrosopumilus sp.
CTTGAAAAATTTTATTTTATTTCGTGCCAATGTAGCTCAGCCTGGTAGAGCAACTGATTTGTAATCAGTAGGTCATGGGTTCAGATCCCGTCATTGGCTCTTTTAATTTTTAAAACAAGTAATTTTAAAAAATATGCAATACGAATAAGTACACTAATTTTTAAAATAGGATATTTGAGTTCAGAAGATTTTGAAGGCATAATAAATAAAAATGAAAAAATAGTGAAAAAATCAACATTCAATGGATTAATCATAACAATAATCATAGCCATAGGAATTGCATCATTTTTTGGAGGGACATACATATCAAATCTTGATTCAAATCAAATTTCACAAGAAGAACTAGACAATGCAATTGCAAAATTGGAATTAAAGATTCTTCAAAACAAATTACCCCCAAACCAGCCGATAACGGAATTAAAAATATCAGCCGATAATGATCCAATAATAGGAAATTCAAATGCACCAATTACAATAATAGAATTTTCAGATTTTCAATGTCCATTTTGTGCAAAATTTCACATACAGACACTTCCAAAAATCATGGATGAGTATATCAAAGAAGGTAAAGTCAAATTAGTGTTCAGGGATTTTCCAATTCAAAGTATTCATTCTAACGCATTACTAGCATCAGTAGCAGCAGAATGTGCAAACGAACAAGGAAAATTTAAAGAAATGCATGATAAATTATTTGAAAATCAAAATGAATGGAGTAGTAAAGATACAGACAATCTAATTATTTTATTTAATCAATATTCATTAGAAATGGGAATAGAAAAAGAAAAATTTGATTCTTGCCTAAAAAATGAAAAATATATCAAAGAAATTCAAAAAGATCTAGATGATGGTAGAACATATGGGGTTTCAGGGACACCTGGTTTTTTTATTGGAAATGATGAAATTGGGTTTATCGAATTAAAAGGAGCACATCCTTTTGAAAATTTTAAAAATGTTATTGACACACAATTAAAAAAAATAAAATAACAAGCGTTTATTAGACCTGAAACGATTTTTTTGGTATCGGAATAATGACGAATAGCCACTAGGTTTTATCGTCATGGCTTAAGAGAACAAAAAAGAAATGACAAAATTTAAAGATTTAGGATTAAATGACGAAGTACTAAGAGGAATTACTGATCAAGGTTATGAAGAGGCATTTCCAATTCAAGAAGCAGTAATTCCAATATTACTTTCTAAAAGGGACGTTGTAGGACAAGCCCATACAGGTTCAGGTAAAACAGCAGCATTTGCATTATCAATGTTAAATGACATAGTTCCAAAAAAAGGAATTCAAGGATTAATCATGGCACCAACAAGAGAGTTGGCAATACAGATTAGTACAGAAATTAGAAAAATGGGAAAACATACTGGAATTAAAATTGCAACGGTTTACGGAGGACAAGGAATGGGAATTCAATTAGATGCGCTACACAGAGGAGTAGAAATTATTGTTGCAACCCCAGGTAGACTCATAGACCATCTTAAAAGGGGCTCAATAGAATTAGGGGACATTACACACATTGTATTGGATGAAGCAGATACAATGTTAGACATGGGATTTGTAGATGACATTCAATTTATTTTAGACTTATCACCAGAAGACAGAGTAATGTCATTGTTCTCAGCAACAATGCCAACTGCAATTTTGAGATTAGCTGAAGATTATTTACACAATCCAAAGCAAATCTTGCTGGATGCAGATGATCTAAGCGGAGAAGGAATAGACCAATCATTTTTAGTGATTAAAGATAGAGACAAGTTCAAGTATTTACTTGATTTCATTAAACCGCTAAAAGGTCAGATTATTGTATTTTGTTCAACAAAATACAGAACAAGAGATGTTGCAAAATATTTACATCAAGAGAAATACAACGCAGTTGCAATAGAAGGCGACATGTCACAAAGTAGAAGAGAACAATCAATGGCAAAATTCAGAAATGGTAAAGCAGATGTTCTGGTTGCAACGGACGTCGCATCAAGAGGAATAGATGTGCCAAGAGTGGAATTAGTAGTTAACTACGATGTACCAAATCAAGAAATGGCATATTTCCACAGAATAGGCAGAACAGCAAGAGCAGGAACTGAAGGTAGAGCAATTACATTTGTATCATATTCATCAATAGGAGATTGGAATATAATTAAACGTCAAATTAAAGTACCATTAAGAGATTTAAATCAAGAAATGCATATCGAAGTTTCAATTCCAGATCCACTAAAAAGACAATCATCATCAAGAAGATTTGGCGGTGGTGGCTACGGTAGAGGTGGCGGCGGCAGAAGTAGCTACGGCAGTAGAGGTGGCGGCGGCAGAAGTAGCTACGGCGGCGGTAGAAGCGGTGGTGGTGGCTACGGTAGAAGTAGTAGAGATGACAGAGGAACAAAAAGAAAAGACACCGATGGCGATGGTAAAAACAGCTACGGTGGACGTAGTAGATGGTAATATTACAAAAATTTAAAGATAAGAACTACTCTACTTAATCCAAGGTAAAATAATGCATAAAGGTTTCATTTTATTAAATTGTGATCTAGGAGCAGAAGAATACATTGTTGATCAGTTAAAGCAGATGACAATAATAGATAATGCATATTTGACTTTTGGCGCATACGATGTAATTGCAGAGATTGAAACTGAAGATCAAGAAGGCTTTGAGAAAGTAGTTGCAATAATTCGAAAACTTTCAAGAGTTGTGAGTACAATGACATTAAATGTAATTAATACAGACAAGTAGGCACAAATTATTAGCATCTTAAAAAAATATTATTTTTTATCTAATTTCTTGGATAATTTTAAATTCTCTCTTTCTAGTGTTTTGACTTTTTTTATAACTTTTTTGAGATCTGCATTCATTTTTTTTAAATCCTTTTCCACTTTCAATAAGTCATTTAATGAGCGAGGAATTTTTTTACCAGAATCTTTACCCGTAAGATTAGTTTTTTCTATCAATTTTTTTTTTATGATTAAAGTTCTTTTTAGATCTTTCTACCAAAAAATGCTATTTTTCATCATCCCCAGAATCATAGCCCAGTTCTTCCAGAATTTTATAATATGCTTCAGGATCAATCTCTTTCAATTGAACTATTACATCAAAAAAAGCTTTATCGACATCTTCAGTCATCAATTTTTTAATTTATCATGTACCTAAAATGATTACGATAATAGAAACTATAACTCAAAATAACCATAAAAACAAAAAAGACATTAGCACCAGTAAAAAAATAAAATTTAAAATAAATAGTTTGAAGAGAATTAAATTTAAAATGAATAAAAAATGTAGGACGAGGAAAAAAGCATGTCAGATGTGATTTGGGGTAACGGTAAGAACGTTATTTCTAAAGACACTTTTGAATTGACTGTAACACACAGACAAAATGGAAATTCTGAAGAATATCAAGACGCAGTAAAAATAATAATTTCAGACGTAGATTTACCAGGATTATCAGATAACAAATCTAATTGGGAAATAGATGATCTTCAAAAAGTTATTGTAGGCTCATTTCTAAAATGTGAAATTACTTCAAAAACATCAGAGGGTAATTTAATATCCAAAGTATCACATTCAGGGGCAGCAGGATACTAATTGTGGGATTCAATATTAATTACAAATAACGAAATTAGTAATACAGACATTAAGAAAATAATTAGTGGAGAAAAATCAGCAATAATAATTAAAAAGTTTTATGAAAAAAAACATTGTGAAAAAATAATTGAAAAAATAAACAGTGCCAGCATACAAAATGATTCAAAAAAGTTTAACCATATCGGGCCTTTTTTGATGAACTACACAACAACAAAAGAAAAATATTTTCAAAATGCAAAAAAAGCAAATATAATTTTTAAAAAGATTTTTCTAAATGTAGATAACCCAATAAACAAAATAAAATTAATAATTTTAAAAGTTCATCCAAATTATGAGATTTTAGAAACAAAAGAAAATGGAATGAGTTATGCACCATGTACAATTAGAAGACATGAAAAAGGAAGTAATGTTCCACTGCACAAAGACAATGTAAAATATGAAGGGATAGAATACAACGTCTCAAAAATAGATAATCAATTATCATGTATTTTACATTTACAAGAAACAGAAAGAGGAGGAAAATTGTTAATGTATAAAAAAAAGTGGGAAAAAAAATTTGAAAAGTTTAGGGAGATAGAATTTGGATATAATTCAATTTTAACTAAAAATATAGAAGTAGATACAGTAGAACCCAAAATAGGAGATCTAGTAATAATCAATCCAAATTACCTTCATGAAATTACAAAAATTCAAGGAAATACAGATAGAATCACATTGGGCATGTTTATCGGAATTCAAAATAAAAGTAAAAAGATATTTTCATGGGCATAATTTTAATTAAAATTTTGAAAAAATATCCCAAATACCAAAGAGAGTTAACTGGTAAAATTGAATAAAGATAAGGGAATAATTGTTATATGAGGAAACAATGAATGTTTCAAATTGCAAAAAATTGAGTATGAAGGAACAGTATGGGTATTAAATTATAACAATCCAGAGCCACTATTAGATCACGCAATTCACATGCTAGAAAAACACGGAGTAAAACGTGAAGATATGACAATTACAGAAACACCAAATGTTGCAGTGGGAGAAATTGTAGTTGAAATATGGCCATATGAGTTAGTTATTGGGAGAGTAAGAACCACTAGAAATGATTCATTCATTAGCGGTTCTGAATTCAATATTGAATTAAAATTAGATGAAAATGGAAATTATGTAGATTATCTTTGAAAAAAAAGAAAATTCAAAATATTAGCATTCTTACTATTGCCATTTTAATAATTGGTTCAATTATTGCATATAATTATTCAGTAGACATTACAAAACAAAAAGGATTACAATTTGGAAATGAATTAAATCAAATAGAAAATAATATTTCAAATATTCAAGAAAAATTTTATTCAGAAAAAATAAAATGGGTAGAAGGAGACATTTCAAAGATAGAATTGTTAGAGTTTTATGAAATCCATGTAGATGGTTTTAAAAAAAACATATCAAAGTATGATGAATTAACACCACCAGAATTATTCAAGAGTTCAGTAGCATTATTAAAAATTTCAGCTGAAACACAACTAGAAAGTGATTTACAATTTATTCAATGGATAAAAACAGGAGATGAGTCTGCTAAAATTAGATCAGATGCCCTATTCCAAGAATCATATGAATATCAAAATCTGGGCTTAGTTGAATTTCAAACAGCAAAAGTAGGCATAAAATATTATGAGGGTGGTGAAAAATTTGAAGAGCCACAGGGAGTATCACCACAAAAAGTACAACAGGTGTATGAAAAAATGGAAAAACAGTGTAGTGAGCAGTTTAAAAATGAGTCAGGAGGATTTGATTCTAATCAAATGGAAGTAGAATTGTTCAATTGTAGCAATGAAGCAAAAGAATGGAAGATACAGCACATGCCATAAATAAAAAATATAAAAATTACAGCAATTCAGATTTTTGTAATAAACTCAAGATAGGATAAACTTCCTCTAACAACGCAGACTTTTCAAGAATAGTAGGTTTTGAAAATTTTACAGGGAAAGTCATGGTCAACATATCTTGATCAGTATGAGAAATGCCAATAAAATGACGAGTGTTATGCATTTCAGAAAGAAAAACAGACCATTTTTCTAAGTGAACAGATACACGAGAGATATTTTGTTTTACTTCAGAAAGAACAGTGTTCAAATCAGTGTCAAATAATTTAAATTTAACAAGAGGAATCATCAACATACCACCCAACACTACATCGCGATTCTTTATTTTAGATAGAATGAGATCCTCAGGATCTTTTACAGCAGAAAGATCACCAAAATCAGGATCAAAGTAACCGGCTACCAATTTCTCAGAGTCATATATTCTAAAATATCCATCTTCAAATTCTAATTTCCACGATGCCAAGGAAAACATACAGGAATACTAACTACTAAATGTTTATTCAAAAAAATAATTTTGAGGATACTATGGATACTAGTAATTTTAAAAAAATTAATTGTTGTTTTCAAGTAAATTCAATGCTTCTTGCAAAGATACTTCAAGTTCATTAATTCGTTTTCGTAGTTCAATATTTTCATCTCGCAAGGAATCTCTCTCCCTAGTGAGTATTTCGTTAATATCCATAAGGATATAAAAAACAGCAGCCTATTTTTACATTACAATTTTCGATAGGCACCAAAAATCAAAGTGACCAGGCACTACAAAGTATGAGAGTCTACTAATTTTTCATTCAGCATTTTAACTTCAGAGATATCTTTTAAAAAATATTTTTGTGTTGCATGACTAGTACAAAGTAATACAGAAGATTTGGAATCTCCAACATCATATACAGTGAGATTAACTGGCTTGTTACCACAGCATATACGACTGACATCAATTCCAGTTGCCTGTGTTGCCATTTCAAACCAAATTAATTTTTGAATTTTATTTAGGTGGCGTATAGATTGCAAAGCCAAAGTTTGTTTCTTAATTTGTCTCAAAGATTTTCTTATTTCCGGAGAAAGATAGTCCAACAACATTCAGAATAAAATCACCATTTAGATAAGTTTATCATTTTAAAAAAAATAAATAAACTAGGAATTAAAGTATAGATATGTCAATATCAAAAGAAAATAAAGAATTTGTCAATAGTCTAATTGAATATTACATTAGTGAATCTGAATCGTATAAACAAATTGCAGAAAATTTTCTTCCAGAAGTAGAATCAATTTCAGATACAGTATTTGGAATAATAACAGGGTGCGTGTATTCAGGATTTCTGCAAACATATCAAAATCAGCAACAAACACCTAGTTTAGAAGATATGAATGAATTTAATCAAATAATTAAAAAAAATGCAATCTTAATTAAAAAATCAATATTAGGAGAAACAAAAATAGACGATATAAATACAGAAAAAATAGATTAAATGAAAACTAGGCGTAAATATAAAAAAATAGTAGTAAGAAATTAAAAATTAATTTGAAAACCAGTACAGTTTAATTTGAATTATAAAAAAACAACATCATGAAGATAGATGGCAGTAAGATTATCTTTAGTCTAGGGGTAACATCAGCTGTAGCAACTGCAGTTATCGCAGTATATTTTGCAATTCGTTAAAGATAAATCATAAGGAGAACTTCATAAAACAATGTCTGCAATAAATGAATTTAAAATCACACAAATTGTAGATAATGGTCAAACAATACAATTGACATTAATTGAAAATATATCTACAGAACCAATTTCACAAAAACAAATGATTATAGAAAATGTTTCTAAAAAATTAGATGCAGAAACAAAAGAACAGGTAATGCCATTGTTAGAAGCAATTTTACAAGCACAACCAACTGTAAATATCAAATCATATCAACAAACACAAATTACAATAGCAATGCCAAAATCAAGATATGATGGTATGGGTAGACCGCAAGTAGGCAGCATTATAGATGTAGACTTAAAAATAATCTAGAGTGTTGAATTTACTTCATCCAAAGTATGTAATGCCAAAGAACAAGTAAAATTTTTGCAGATAAACACGGATGTTTTATCCTCAAAAGATTTTCCAGTAAAGAAAGGATATTTTGAGAGAGTTTTTAATTGATCAGAATTTTGAATGTTTATCATAAAAGAATTAGGCAAGTAATTTTTAAATAAAGAATTACAAAGTTCAGAATTTTCAGAATTTATAATAGTAATTTCAGTAGGTTTTTCCAAATACAAAGAAATGGTATTTAGCAAATACCCAAATCCAAATGGGTTTTCAGCAGCAGTTTGTGCCTGGGATTCCATGATTTTCATGGAAATATCAAGAAAATGTTGTTCTTGAGATAAATGATACAATCTCAGCATGACAAAAGATGAAACAGAATTTCCAGAAGGTAGTGATAAATCATAATTACTTTTTGGACGAATAATTAATTTTTCATGATCATCAGAAGTCATAAAGAAACTATTGTTTTCTGAATCCCAGAAATGATCAATTAGATGATGACCTAGTTTTAAGGCAAGTTCGAGATATTCAGAATTAGGTTCAATCTCAAATACATCCAATAACGCATTGGCAAAATAGGAGTAATCCTCAAGATAGCCATTAATTTTTGCAGTGTTATTTTTGTAAGTTCTTAATAAATTACCATCAACAAAAAGATTTTTTTCGATAAATGAAATACAATTTTTAGCGGCATTTAGATATCGAATATCATTTGTAACCCGATAACCTTTTGCAAAAGCAGTTATCATTAATGAATTCCATGAAACTAAAACTTTATCATCCAAACTAGGGGAAATTCTTTTTGAACGTACTTCCAATAATTTTTTAGAAGATGAATTTATAATTTCAAGTACTTTTTGTTCTGAAATTCCAAAATTAAATGCAATCGTAGAAACATTAAGGTTATTACATAAAATAGTATTACCCTCCCAATTTCCACCATCAGTTACATCAAAGTATAAACAAAAAATATCAGCATTATTTCCAAGAATTTCTTTAATTTCTTTTTTAGTCCAAACATAAAATTTACCTTCTACACCTTCAGAATCTGCATCATATGCAGAATAGAAACCACCTTCAGAAGAAGTCATTTCACGTAAAACAAAGTCAAGTGTTTTTTGTAAAATATCAAGATAAAACGGATCATGTGTAATTTGATATGCCTCACAATAATTTACAGGCATAAGAGCATTATCATAAAGCATTTTTTCAAAATGAGGAACCAACCAACGTGTATCAGTGGAATATCTATGAAATCCACCGCCAATTTGATCAAAAATACCACCCTTTGCCATTTTTCTTAAAGTTTTTAGTGCAAATTCATTAAATTTTGGTAAATTAGCCATCTTAGAATATCTAAATAAAAATGAAATATTTGCGGCGTTTGGGAATTTTGGTGCAGAGCCAAAGCCACCATATGTTGGATCACCTAATTGGAATAAGTTCATTGCAGCTTCATCAAGCAAAGTTCGTTCTAATTTTGTGGGGATAGTAATTTTTTCTGTTTTGTGTAATGCATGAATAAAACTTTCTGCAGATTTTTCAATGTCTTTTGGTTTTTCTTTCCATGCTTGTGCTAATTGTCTACATATACTTCCAAAACCAGGTCTACCATAGGAATCCAATACAGGAAAATAAGTTCCAACATAGAAGGGTT
>JACNFV010000052.1 GCA_014384445.1 Candidatus Nitrosopumilus sp.
AACCTACTAATTTTTCTTGGTTAATTGAGGAGAAATTAGCTGGTTCTGGAATTCCCACATCTTTAGATGAATTTGAGTGGCTTCTAAATCAAGGAGTAAAATCTATTGTAACTATGACTGAAAAATCATTACCTGATAATTGGACTCAAAAAATTGATTATCTACATATACCAACAGCTGATTTTCATGCTCCAAATATGGAAGAGATAGATTCTGCAGTTGAATTTATTCAAAACCAAATTGAAAACAATCAATCAGTGATGGTTCATTGTGCTGCTGGATTAGGAAGAGCTGGAACAATTCTTGCATGTTATTTTATAAAATATAAAAAACTTTCAGCTATTCAAGCAATTAAAAAAATTCGAGACGAAAGACCAGGTTCTATTCAATCTGACGTACAAGAATTAGCAATAAGTTATTATGAAAAATATGTAAGAAATTAGTTTAAACCCAGTCTGAAACTAATTTTCCATCAACGTTTTTAATTTTTAACGTTTTATTCTCTTGAAAGTACAAAGTTAATCCACCTTCAGCATCTGGATCTTCAACCTTTACCAATTCTAACATTTTAATTTGATCATATTTTTCCATTCATAATCACCTATTCTGGAATTGATATGGTCTCAATTTTTCCGTCAACTGGTTTGATAAACATAAACCTGTTATCTTTAAAGATAAAGGTAATACCTCCGTCTTTATCCGGTTCTTCGACTTCAAGAATTGGTTGTCCCAATAGACCATCGTATTTTGCCATTACTGATTCAAGAAAAAAGTTCCTTATATCCCTAATTGATTATGACTTCAATTTCATTGGAACTATTTTTGACACTTCCAGGTTCAGTATAATCGTGTTTTTGCCATGATGAAAATGCTTCAGCTCCAATCTTGTGCTTACCTTTTCCTAAATCAGATGCTTTGAAAACAAATTTTTCATTAAAGTCAAAGAATTCTTCTCTTACTTCTTCTTCGGTAAGTCTGATAAATGGCTCAAAGTTTTTTGCTATTTGAACCCAAATTCTTCTATCTTTCATTGGATTGACTAGTTTTGGATTTCTTGTCCAGAAAATTGCAGCTTTTCGGTATGAATCTACAACTTTCCCCAATCCCTTCTTTCTAAATCCACCAGATGTCAATTTTACACCGTATTTGAGCTTCATTGAAACATCGTTGTTATTGTATGATTTAGTCCAATTTGCTTCATTGAACGAATTTCTTATATCACCTTGAACTGAAAATTGGACATTTATCTCAATATTTTCATCAGATGAGTACTCCTCCTTGGATTTTACTAGTGTTATTTCTGATATTTTACTTTCTGCCATTGTTCCTGTTCATATGATTTATATCCGCAATAAGTGCCTTTTCTGAATACATGGATGCGCAAGTTATCAGTTCAGAAGCCAAAGAAATGACCATTTCTATCACAGAAACTGATATTGGAATATTATACATTATCCAACATGAACTTCTAAAGGCTTCAAATGTTGATTTTGCAGGCGTAATTATCAAACATCCATTAACCAACGAATGTTGGATGAGAATTAATTCTAGTACAAAACCGTTATCTGAAGTTAAAAAATCAACAGAATCTTCAATAAAAATGGCAGAAGAATTTAAACAATTATTTATTTCAAAATTAGGGTAATTCAGATTGAAATTTTGCCCCAAATGTGAGGTTAAACTAAAAAAAGGTGATTCTGGCCTTGAATGTTCAAAATGTGGTTACGTTGAAGGAGAAAAAGCAACAAAAAAGAAAAAAATTATTACTGAGGATGAACCTGATTTTTCACTTCTTGCTTTTGAAGGAGATGAAGGTGAAGATACTAACCCTACAACAAAGATTGATTGTGAAAAATGTGGACATGATGAAGCAGTAGCTTGGATGTTTCAAACTAGAAGTGCCGATGAACCAACAACCAGATTTTATCGTTGTCAAAAATGTAAATACACTTGGCGTGATTACACATAAGGTTTAACTGGAACTTATAGACAAGAAAAATGAATTGACTTTTGGTGCAAAAACAAATGGTTCAGATGATCTGAAAGCCATAATTTCTGCAATCTCTACACTTGTTGAAGAAGCAACTTTTGTTGCAACAGCTGAGGGAATTACTTTTAGAGGAATGGATCCGTCTCACGTTGCCCTTATTGATATATCCTGGCCAAATTCAGCATTTGAAAAATATGAATGTGATAGTGATATTAAATTTGGAGTTAGAATAGATGAATTTTCTAAACTTATCAAACGAGCAGATAAAAAAGATAGTATCGAAATCAGTATTTCTGAAGAAAAAATGTTACTTGTAACAGTTGGAAAAAATAAAAAATACAAAATTCGTTTAATTGAAAGTTCTGCAACTGATACGCCATTGCCAAAAATTCCATATGATTCAAAAATTGTTTTGACTTCTTCAAAATTTGACAAGATTCTTGGTGATGTCCAAGTTGTATCTGACTATCTAACCATCAATACATCTGATTCTAAGGGTGACTTTTCAGGAAAAGGTGATTCTGGTGAGGTGATTATTGAATTGGACAAAGAAGCTGAAGATATTGAAGAAATTTCTTCAAAAGCAGACAGTGTTGGTACTTACAGCCTTGAATATCTTAACCCTGTAGTTAAAGCAGTAGGCAGTAATGCTGGATTTATCACATGTGAATTTTCAAGTGCAAAACCGCTTAGAATTGAATTTAAGGTTGCAAATATAGGCAGAATCCACTTTTATCTTGCTCCACGCGTAGAAACTTAAAGCATTTAAAGATTGAATAATTTAGTTAGTTTGAATTGAAACTTGTTTTAAAATACGGTGGAACCTCAATCTCCAACACAAAAAATATTCAAGCAATATGTAATCATGTTAGTGAGCTATCTAAAAAACACCAAATTGCAATAGTTTGTTCTGCAACAAGTGGAACTACTGATGATCTAATTGAAATATCTGAATCTATAAAAAAAGAAAATAAATCCAAGGCAGAACAACTTGCCTCAAAAATTATCAATCGACATAATCAATTAGCAAAACAAACTATCAAAAAACCTGATATTCAAAAAAAATTATTAGTAAAATTAAATGAAGATTTTACAGAACTACTTGCATTGATAGATGGTTTGGTTTTGTTAGGAGAAGTAACATCCAGATCAATGGATTATTTGATTTCATTTGGTGAGAGATTATCCATAAAATTAATTGCTGCTGCAATTAATGATTTATCAAAAAAATCAATTTCTTTAACTGGTAAGGAAGTAGGTATTGTAACTGATTCCAATTTCGGTGAATCAAAACCGCTTATAGATACAACTAGATTGAGAGTGTCAAAAAGCATTGATAATTTATTTTCTAAAAAAGTAATTCCTGTAATTGGAGGATTTGCAGGTGCAGATCAACATGGACATACAACTACATTTGGTAGAGGAGGCTCTGATTATTCAGCAACTATCATTGGTTCTTGCATCAAAGCAGATGAAATTTGGTTAATGAGCGATGTTGATGGACTAATGACTGCAGATCCAAAAATTGTTAAAAATGCAAAGTTACTCAAAGAAGTCTCATATGTTGAAGCAATTGAAATGGCTTTGTTTGGTGCAAAACAGATTCATCCAAGAACATTTGAGCCTCTACTGACAAAAAAAATCCCCATGAAAATTAGAAGTTCTCTTATGACAAATAATGAGGGAACTTTAGTAAGCGCATCACCTTCAGCATCTGTAAAAAATACTGTAAAATGTGTCAGTAATATTCGTAATAATGGACTAATAGATATTCAGAATGGGCAGATTGGAACGCCTGGAACTGCAGCTAAAATATTTGCAACTTTGGCAAAAGCTGAAATTAATGTTATGATGATTTCTCAAAATCCTTCTGAGTCAAGTATTACAATCGTAGTAAAGAATACTGATCTTGACAAAGCCGTTAGCATATTGGAAATGGATCTCTTAGGAAAAATCATTAAAAAATTAGAAGTTACTACTGGTGTATCTATTATTGCATTAATTGGTTCTGGAATGAGAGGAACAGTTGGTGTTGCATCAAAAGTTTTTACAGCAATTGAGAAAAATAAGGTAAACGTATCTATGATTACCCAAGGTTCATCCGAACTTAATCTTGCATTAGTAGTAAAAAACTCTGATACAAATACAGCAGTACGTGCAATACATGATGCATTTACACTTGATAAAATCAATTAGGACGCGCTAAACGGATAAATTAGTTAAGAAAAAAATTATTTTGAATTTGACTGGTAAACTCTACATTGTCGGTGTTGGTCCTGGACATCATGATCATATGACGTTTAGAGCTAAAGAGGTAATCACAGAAAGTGATACAATTGTTGGCTATGAAACATATGTGAATTTGGTTCAAGATCTGATTGGAGGCAAAACTATTCATCGTTATGCTATGACCCAAGAAGTTGAAAGAGCTCATCAGTGTATTGACCTTGCAAAATCAGGAAAAATTGTTTCACTGGTGTCTAGTGGAGATCCTGGAATTTATGGAATGGCTGGATTGATTTATGAAACACTTGCTGCCACAGGTTGGGATCCTTCTGATGGTTTGGAAGTAGAAATTATTCCTGGCGTATCTGCTCTAAATTCTTGTGCGTCAATAGTTGGCTCACCTTTGATGACTGATTTTGCTGTTGTTAGTATGAGTGATCTGATGGTGCCATGGGAAATAATTCAGAAACGTGTGGAGTCAGCTGCACAAGGTGATTTTGTACTTGTAATTTATAATCCTAAAAGCAAAAAAAGAATCCATCAATTGCAGGACACTCAAAAAATTCTGCTTAAACATAGAAAACCTACAACGCCTGTTGCAATAATTAAAAGCGCTTATAGAGAATCTGAGACTATTGTTATGACTGATTTAGAAAATTTACTTAATTTTGATGAAGAATTAGGGATGACCAGTACTGTAATTATCGGTAATTCCTCAACATACACCTACAAAGATTTGATGATTAATCCAAGAGGATACAAATCAAAATATAATTTAGAAGAACAAACTAATGCAAGTCTTAAAGTTTAGAAACTTTTCTTTATTGCTTCAGATAACTCTTCACTAAGATTTAGTTTCTCTCTAATTGGAGATATGATTTCCACTAGATAATTTCCAACAGTTTGTTTCAAATCTCCCGGATGCAATTTCTTTTCTTTAAAATCATTTTCTAATTCTTTATAATTAGAATACGATAGATTGCCTCCAAATTTTTCAGGTCTCTCAATACTCATTTCGTTAAATTTACTAAAAATTATCGATTCAGCAATTGCTAGTATGGGATTATTTTCTATAATTCCTTCATCACACCATGCTTTGTTGATTTTCTTTCTAATTTCATCATCCGTATTATGGATAAATATGCCTGAATTTGGATCTGATTTACTCATTTTACTAAATTCTCCGCCGGATTCTTCATTTCCTTGTTTTTTTAATCCTGGAAGCAGTTTATGATGAATAGAAACTGGAACCTTCCATTTCATTTTAGGAAAAATTTCTCTAACCAGCATGTGTATTTTTCTTTGATCCATTCCAGCATGCGCTATATCCACATCCAAATAATGAATATCCACTGCTTGCATTGCAGGATAAAGTAATCTGGCAACATCAATTTTTTCATCGCTTTCTGAACGTCCCATAATTGTTAGGGTTCTCATAGTTCTCTTCAATGACATATGTTTTGTAAATTTTACAAGATCTGACCAGTACTCTGGATTTTTTTGATATAGTTCTGAACCTAAAACAATTTTTGCATCTGGACATACTAATTTGAAAGCATCTTGATAGTATTTTGAAACTCTAGAAATTGTATCCCAGTTACCGCCTAGTTTATCGTTGATAATTGTGTGCCAATCTGCAAGAAAAATTGTACAGTTTACTCCGGCTTTAATAAAATCATTAATTTTGAAACCAGTACTGATTAAACTGCCGAGGTGCAAAAAACCAGAAATTTCTAAACCAATGTAGTGGTTTGGTGAAGAATTTGTTTTAAATAATTCTGTTAATTCCTCGCGAGTTACAATTTCCTCTGTTGGAGATTTTTCAATTAAATTTACTTTTTCATTAATATCCAAATCAAAACAAGTTTTAAAATCTAAACCTATAAAGTTATTTAAAATAATTATTTAAAATCTTTGAATATGGCGTAATTTTACAATCTGTGTGACTCTTGAGGAAGGACTAGAATTAATTAGTAATTATAAAAAAGGCCTAGAAAAATTTTTAGAAACATTACCTGAACAATCTGTTCAATTAGGCTCTGAAATGATTCAAACTCTCACTTTAAATTCTAAAAATCAAATTAAAAATTTAGAAGCAATTGAAAAATCATTAAAAAGACCAGAGTAAAAAATTAATTTTTGAAAATCATTATTTACAATTTTTCTTATGTTTTCTTAAATCTTCTTCATAATCAAATTCAGCACCGCATGCTCGACATTTGTCTTTTTTCTTATTATGAGCTTTTTCTTGATGTTTTTTTAGTCTTTCAGAATCCGGTAATGTAGTTCCACATTTTTTACATTTTAATTCATTTTGACTAGATCCAAATAATCCCATAATATGCTACGTACACAATACTATAAAAAATAATTTTTATTGCAATTTTTTCAAAATAATTTCAATAAATTACATAAATATTGATTATAATTCTTGTTCATCTAAGATTTTTCTAGGTTTTACACTTAGGTAAAATCCATGTGCAGTAATAATGAATGCTGCAAGAAAAATTTTTGTTGCAAAAACTAAATTCCATGGTCGATCAGGATCTGGATAAGCTACTGATAACATATCAATATCTGGAACCAATCCATCAATGACTCCTGCCGTAATCTGTGCATTCAAAACTGTAAAGTTGTACAGTACTTCATAAAAAGAAATTATTGTAAATCCTAGTAGCATTAATTGAAGTAAAGCCATTTTTGTTCCAACAATTTTATTTCCTGCAGTTCTTTTCCAACCAATTCTAGTAACACAGTACCATCCAATTATTGTAGAAAAAAATATCCAAGTTGAAACTCGAGCAAAATTTTCAAAAGGAATAGTTGTATTGTGAATTACTTCACCCATAACATATGTTCCATTTGCCAACCATTCTAACATTGTAGCATAAACACCAAAAATTAATGCTGAAACCATTATGGCTCCGCAAATATAGAAAATATACAAATACACTTTGTAACCTGCATCTGTTTTTTCTAAATACCGTGGTTCCATTCTATGATTTACCAATTTTTGAAATATAAAAATTCATAGATATTAAATGAGATTTATAGCGTAGTTGTTATGAGATTAATTGTTGAAAATACCCATAAACATTCCTTTTGTAGGTAGGGAAGAAATTTCAGTAGTTACTTCTATTCTTAAAAATGGCGCCTTAACTTCTGCGTCTAATCAAGGCGGAAAATATGTTCAAGCTTTTGAAAAATCAGTTTCTTCATTTGTAAATGCAAAATATGCTATAGCTGTCAATTCTGGTACTGCAGCGTTACAAGCAGCACTATATGCACTAGACATTAAACATGGTGATGAAGTTCTAATTCCATCTTTTACTTTTGTTGCAACTGCAAATTCTGTACTTTCTACGGGTGCAAAACCAATCTTTGTTGATATTTTAAAAGAAAATTATACAATGGATCCTGATGATCTTCAGAAAAAAATTACAAAAAATACTAAAGCAATAGTTCCTGTACATCTTTATGGAAATGTAGCTTACTTAGATAAAATTTCTGAAATTGCTAAAAAATTTAACATACCAATTATAGAGGATTCAGCTCAATCACTAGGTTCTACATTTAAGGGAAAACATACAGGAACTTTCTTTGAAATGGGATGCTTTAGCATGTATCCTGCAAAAGTAATGACTGCTGGAGAAGGTGGATTCATTGTTACAAACAATAAAAAATTTAGAGACAAATTACTAATGATTAGAAATCACGGAATGGTAAAAGGATATGATACTAAAATATTTGGACTTAATTTACGATTGCCTGAAATTAATGCAGCAATTGCAACAGTACAAATGAAAAAGCTACCAAACTTTTTAAAAACTAGACAAAAAAATGCAGAACTTTTATCAAAATTACTTTCAAAATCAAATCTTAATCTCCCACAAGAAAGAAAAAATGAAAAGGTTAACTGGTATTTGTATACAGTTACCACATCAAAGCGTAATGCTCTTTTGAAAAAACTTAATGCAAAAGGAATAGGTGCAGCATCATACTATCCAATCCCTGTACATAAAACACCGTTTTACAAATCAAAAATAAATTTACCCGCAACTGATTGGGCCGCATCACATGTACTTTCTTTACCAATTCATCCCAAAGTAACTTCAAAAAATATTGACTTTATTGCAAAATCTGTTATTGATATACTTTGAATAAAGTAGGTGAGACTATTGGTAAGATTTGTGAAATCTTTTTACCAGTTCCTGAAGAATTCTATGTTGGAAATCTTGATTCATCCGTTTGCATATGCACACTTTCTAGCATAAAATTACTAAAAGAAATTAAAAATTCTAAAATAATTGATAATGTTGCAATTGCTGGAAGACTATTTACTGAAAATAAGGGAATTGATTCAATTATAAAACATGTAAATCAGAATAAAAAAATTAAAACAATAGTTGTGTGTGGAAAAGAAGTTTGGGGTCATAAATCTGGACATTCACTATTTCAATTGCATAAATATGGCATTGATGATAATAAAAAAATAATTAATTCCACTAGTCCCGATCCTTTTCTAACGGTATCTGAATTGGAAATAAAATATTTTCAAAAAGAAATAACTCTTTTAAATTTAATTGGTGAAACAAATATTGAATCAATTATTGATAAAATTTAATTAAATTAGTAACCATTTTTCTGTCTTTCATGATTAATTTGATTTTTTCTTTTGTATTCATCTAAAATATCATCAGGCGTTAATTTTAATTCAATTGAAGCCTGAACAACAAAATGCCATATGTCAATTAATTCTTCTCTAGCCTCGTTTTGATCAAATTCAG
>JACNFV010000134.1 GCA_014384445.1 Candidatus Nitrosopumilus sp.
CATATTGTGGTTCTCCATAGATGTCATCTCTTAGATAAACTGGTTCAACTGAACCCAAACCAATTGTATGAATTTGAACATGGTTAATCTTTGCATAATCTATTGCTTCTTCTGGCGTTATTAGTCCTGAATTATGAACACCATCACTGAGCAAAATCACTATGCCTTTTTTATCAGGAATTGATGAAGCCATATCAATTCCTAATGCTAATCCATCTCCAATTGCAGTAGCTCCTTGACCCTGTTCAATTGATGAAATTGCATTTACAGTCTTTTCTTTGTCTGGTGTAAGATATGAGATTGTAGTGGCTCCTGATTCAAACAAAACAATTCCAACATTGTTTTGTGGGCCAATTTTTGTTACCAAATTACTAATTGCACCTTTTGCAGCATCTAGGCGTGTAGGTGTATAATCTGAGGCTGCCATACTCTCTGAACCATCTAAAACTATGCTCAAATTGATGCCTTTTTCAACTGATAATGTTGGAATCTGAGGATTTGCCAATCCTATAATTGCTAGTCCTAGTATTCCCATCATTAATACAAATGGCAAATGTTTTCTTAGAAAATTTTTCCCCATAATTGATTTTTTCACAATTTTTAATGAACTAAATTTTAGAATTGATTCCTTTTTTTCAGAGTTATACTTTGAATATAAAATGTATAGTGCAGGAATTACCAAAAGCAAAAGCAATGCATAAAGAAATTCAAACTCAATCTGCATTAGTTCCTACCTCTTTTTTTGCTTCTAACATATCGATTAAATGTAATATCAAATGATTCCTCATTTGAAAGACTAAGAAAATCAATTCCCATCTTTCTCATCTCAAATTCATTTTGTTTTCTTGTTTCTTTGATTAGATTAGAATATTCTTTTTGAAATTTTTTATCCGAAGTATTTACAAGAATTTGTTCTCCTGATTCTGCATCTTCTAAATATACATGACCCATTTCAGGAATTTCTGTTTCACGAATATCAGAAATATTGACAAGAACAATTTGATGTTTAAATTTTAATAATTTTAATGGCTTTACAAAAGAATCTGAAATAAAATCTGAAACGATAAAAATCACACTTCTTTTCTTTAGGTTTTTTTGTAATTCAGAAAGTGATTTAAAAATATTAGTATGCGTATTCTTTGCTTGATAATCTAATAATTCTTTAAGAATTTCCATTATGTGTCTTTTTCCTTTTTTAGCTGGAACAAATTTTTCAAGCGAATCTGTAAAAAGACCCATTCCAACCCTGTCATTATTTTTTAATGCTGAAAACATTAACGAAGCTGCTACTTCAAAGCCTAATTCCTTTTTACTTTTAATGTAACCAAAATCATTAGATGCTGACATGTCAATTATTACAAAAACATTAAGTTCTTTTTCTTCAACAAATTCTTTGACAAAAAGATCATTGTATCTGGCTGAAACATTCCAATCAATTCTTCTTGCATCATCACCTGCCGCATACTCACGAACTTCAGAAAATTCTATTCCTCCACCTCTAAATCTAGATCTATAGGCGCCAGAATCCATACCTTCAACTAGGTTTTTGGTCTTAATTTCCAGATCTTTGACCTGTTTTAGTAATTCAGAAAGTTGACTCATTTCTAAGGTGGACTAATTTTCTCTAAAACAAAGTCAATTACTTTATCAGGGTTTATTCCATTTGCTTCAGCTTCAAAAGTCAAAATTATTCTATGACGTAAAACTTCATGTGCAACTTCTTTTACATCTTCAGGAATTATGAAACCTCTTCCATTTAGTAATGCATTTGCTTTTGCAGTTCTCATTAACCAAATTGAAGCTCTTGGTGATGCACCAAATTCAATCATATTTTCTAAATCTAAATCATAATCTTTTGGATTTCTTGTAGCGTTTACAATATCTGCAATATATTCAGTGATCACTTTGTCTGCATAGATTTTTTCATTAAACTTTTGAATTTCAATTATTTCTGATGGACTAACTAATGATTTAATTGAATTTGAATTATTAGAAGAATTTCTTTCAATAATTTCAAGTTCTTCTTGCTTTGATGGATAATCAATTAGAATTTTTAAAGCAAATCTATCTACCTGAGCCTCTGGAAGTTTGTATGTTCCCTCATTTTCAATTGGATTTTGTGTTGCTAAAACTAGAAATGGTTTTTTTAATTCATACGTATCTCCATGAATTGTGACATTTCTTTCCTGCATTGCTTCAAGTAATGCTGATTGAACTTTTGGTGGTGCACGATTAATCTCATCAGCTAAAACAAAATTATGAAAGATAGGACCTTTCTGAGTTACAAATGATCCTGAAACATTTTTGTAAATTTTTGTTCCCAAAATATCTGCTGGGAGCAAGTCTGGCGTAAATTGAATTCTTACATGATCAACACTGAATATTTGTGACATGGTTTTAACCATCAATGTTTTTGCTAAACCTGGAACACTCTCGAGTAAAACGTGTCCATCAGAAATTATGGAGATAAGAATTTTTTTTAATGCATCTTCCTGCCCAATAATGACTTTATGAGATTCATCAAAAACTCCAGCTAATTTTTCGGCATATTTTTGGGCTTCTTTATTCAGGTCTTGAATTTCCTTGTTTGATACTGAATAATTTACATGATTTTCTCTCAGAGCCATGTCTTTAGATATCCTTTTTTGAATTAATAGCAGACTGGTTCATTCGAAAAATGTACCAATTGCGATTAAAGGAAAATTTGACATTTTATAGTAAGAATTGTTGAAAATACTTTTTTTTGCATCCCTAATTTTTCTTGTAAATCCTGCTTTTGCAGATGGTAATGAAATCCAAATGGATTGGTTAATTGAAGGACAAATCGATAAACAAAGTGTAACTACTCAACAGGGTGAGATTGTTTCAAGTTATGAGGAATTAACAATCAAGGATACAAAACCAATTTATGATAAATTCATTACTAGCAACCAATATTCTATTGGCGAATACAAAATTACTATTGATTCAGAAGAAGGTCAGATACTTAATGCAATGTTAATTGAACAACGTGATCTTAGACAAGAAAGTTTTCAACAAAAAATAAAATATTATGATAGATTTTCAGACGGCTATGTACAAATAGCTGAAGCATTGTTGGACCCAATTGGTGAAAGTAAATATCTTATTCAAGGAAGATCTCTTGACTATAATCCAAATTCTAACCTAGAACTTTTTGTATTGGAGCGTGGATATTCTATGGATAATTTGGAATCTATTCCAAATGATATCTTTACTCCTAAAGAATTTACATTAGGACGAGCATTAATGGATGACGCCATAAGAAATGGTGAGGGTGAATTTGATCTTAGAGAATATTCTCCAAACTATTTGTTACTAAATAAGGAACAAATTCAAGAAAAAATGTTAGATGCATTTACAGAACAAACCTCACAAATGTTTAATGAAATAATATCCGGTGAACAATCTTATTCAAAGACTGTTCCAAATATTGGAGTTGCAGTTTCACAACCATCTAGAGGTTCTGGAAATATATTTGATAATTTCAAATTTGAACAACCAAAGTTTGAAAACACTAGACATATTCGTGATTCATTACAGAGTAATCCATTCCAAGTAATTCCATCTTCACAAGAATTTGAAAATATTTCATTGCTCTTGATAATGCCTGTATTTGTTGCATTGGCAGTATTTGGATATCTCATGCATAAACAATTGAAAGAAAGAAGATCTGAAGAACCTGTCTTGTTAGTTTCTTCACCTCAAACTGATTTCAGAGAATTAACACATGACATGCTTAGAAAATCATCAAATCTATATGAAAATAATAAACGAAAAGAAGCTCACGAAATTCTCAGTCAAGCCATACGCTACTATTATTCTCAAAATTTGGGAATCTACAAAGAGAAAACGAATTCTGAACTGTTATCAATTCTAAGAGAATCAAAAATACCTGAATATGATAAAGTGAAAGATTGGCTTTTACTTTGTGGAAGTGTAGAATATGCTAGATACAAGTCAAATAATGACGAGTTTAAGAGCGCATTATCAAATTTCTCAAAAGAGGTCGATCTTTGATGATTAATTTCAAATCCAGTTCATTATTGGGGCTGACTATTTTCTTTGTTTTACTATCATTTACTGGTCAAGCTTTTGGTCAAAACATGGGAGAAATTCCTCCTTGGGTTAAACAGGCAACTGAAATTTGGGTTGATGGTCAAATTTCAGATGCTGAATTTTTGGCATTAATTGAAAATGTTCTTGAAAAAAACATCATACCTGAAGAAATAGAATCAAAAGAAGTTCTAAAGTATACTGCAAAAACTATGATACATGATATCCCAGAATTATACGAAGAAAAAACTTCTGAATTAATTCCCCACTGGGTAAAAGATAGAGCAGAATGGTGGATTGAAGGAAAAATTAACGATGATCAATTTCTTAGAACTATACATTATTTGAGAGAAGTTGGATACTTGGAATATACTCCTGAAAAAAGTATTTTTTCAGATGATCAAACTATTCAATCAAGTTTAGAAAAATTTTTGTTAAATGATAAAGAAATTTTGAAAATTACAAAATTAACAAAATGGAGATTACTCTCAACTGAATATGAATTTGAAGAAAAAGAAGGGGTTGTTGACTCTGTAAAATTAATTTTTACTGATATAACTAGAGTATACGAGCCTACGTTTTACAAATTCAAAGTTCCTTCTATAACCATACAGATTTCTGAATTTAACAATCTAAATGACTTAGATAATTATTGGAATTCTTTTGGTGAAAGAAGTAAAAAAGAAATTTTTGATTCATCATATATGACAGGAAATCCTAATGAAAATTCTCAATGCTTATTCAATTATAATTCAAAAGGTGCTGTTACATCTTGTATTTATGATAATTTGATTTTTCAAATAATCATATTTGATCAACATGGTGAGCATTTTGATTATGATACTAGCAATTTGGTTTTAGATGAAACTGAACCTACAAGTAGATTTGCAAATGAAATTTTGAAAAAAATTAGTTATTACAAAAATGATTACATAAATTCTCAACTATATCACATATTGGAAAATACAAATCAAAATAAAAATTCAGATAAATCCTCTAATGGAGTTCAAACTGTACCAAAATCTATAGAACCTGAAGAATCTGCAATTAGAGGAGTAGAGAATTTTTCATGTACTCGTGATGACTTTGGTTTGGTAACAATTTCAGGACAATATTATAATGATAATACAAGACGTGCTCAAGTTGATCTGATAATTTCATTTTTGGACAATGAAGGAATTGAAATAGCTAAATCTAGTATAACATTTAGTGATCTTAAAGAATTTGAATCAAAAAGATTTGTAGGTCATTCAAAATGGAATAAAAATTTCCATTCTTGTCAAATTGAAATAGAATAAAGGATCATTTGGTACATTTATCGAATGAACCATTGGCATTATATCCAAAATTCAATCTAATATTGTCATATGACACAAAGTGTAAAGTCAATGGCAATTTTTGTTTTTATGGTAATTCTAGTATCATCTATTTCTATACAATCTGTATATGCTGAATCTGGTTTTACAAATGTTAAAAAAACTGCCGGAATAATTATGATGTTTTGTGCTAATGAAGTTTTTACCTTACAAGAGTGTAATGAACGATACGAAGGAATTGGCTGGACTGATAGAATTAATGTTTTAATTTATGCACCTGGATGGAATGAGGATTCAGAAAAGATTGAACAGATTGGTGGCTCATCAAATCCACTTGATGTTTATACTGATGCTGCCCGTGTTGACAATGTAGAATTTTCAGAAACTGGTCCTAACACAGGAATTTTCATGGGCGTTGTAAAATTAACAGGAGAAATGGGATATGTTGTTCATGATACATATCTTACGACAGTTACAACACTTGGAATGACTATGGATATGGATATGCAAGGAATGCGAATGGTTATGGGAGTAGGAATGGTTCCAGTTGGAGCTCCAATTTCTGCACATGATCGTGCAGTAATGATTGCTACCTCGCCAACAGAAGGCCGTGTAACTGTTGCTTGGGAATTCAATGATGATGAAGTAGTTATGAAATCTGCATATTATGGATGGCAAATAGGTCAAGCAGAATTTAACAAAGATGTCTACGATGTAAATGAAAAAGTATCATTTTTCATAAGAGATAATGATTTGTGGAAACACCACAGAGAATTTTTCACAAATTATGTTAAAGTATATTCTGATTCAGATAGAAGTGGAATCAATGTTGGAGTTCAATTTGTAAAAGATATGGAACATGCAACAGTTGAAGATGGATTTAATGATAGACACTTGACAGAACCTGCTGCTAGTTCACTAACAAAATATACTCCTGATGGTGAATGGAAGACATACTTTTGGACAGAACCAGGCGGTGTGATCGGTGTTGATCAAGATTATGATTTGAACTTGATGGTACATCATGGCTTAACTGATATCCATGAAATGGGATTGGCATATGATATGGATATCTTTCTTAATGGAGAATTAATAGAGTCTAGAAATGATCGATATTCAGTTGATGGACAAGGTATAGAACCAATTAGATTTGATGAACGTGGTTCAGCAAAAATTGTGATTTCTAATATTTTTGATCAAAGTGATCAAGAAGTCAATTTCTCATTCCAAGTTGCACCCGAAGCAATTCTAAAAGAAGTTGTGCCTAGACATCACTCTTTTGAAGAAGGAGGTACACCAATTGAATTTGTAGGATATGAGCATCCTCACCACATCAATTATCTTCCAGGAGAATTCTATTTGACTACTGGTGATTCTTCTCAAGACCAAAACCAACTAAGAGTTTCAAATGGTGATACAATTTACATAGAATATGAAGACCTTACATTACCAAGACCATACACAACATCTGATACTTTGGAAATAGTTGCAAAAACTCTAGTTCTAGACACTGGAGTTACTATGGTTTCAGATGATTCAGAAATCTTTGTAGAAAAACCAGGAGTAAAAATTATCCCTGTTTCAGCAGACACTGATATTCCTAGTTGGGTAAAGAAAAATGCAGCATGGTGGTCTAATGGACAAATAAATGATCCTGACTTTGCTAAAGGAATCGAATATCTAGTTCAAGAAAATATAATCAATGTTCCAACAACAGATAAGAACATTGATGAGAGTGAGGTAAATCTAACTTCAATCCCAACATGGGTTAGAAACAACGCAGCATGGTGGTCAGAAGGTCATTTGACAGATGTTGAATTTGCAAATGGAATTCAATACTTGGTTTCTTCAGGATTAATCAAAGTATAGGAATTTTTGTTACCTTAAAATAATTTAATTCTAAATGATTTACATGAATCTAAAATTCTTGATTATAATTTTTTCTGTAATTGTTATTTCCAGTTCAATCCAATTTGCATATGCAGGAGGCTCAGGTAGTGAAGAAAGTGACATTCTTTTCATCAATGAAAATTATTTCAAAGTTAAACTTGAAACAAATCCTTCTATTTTAGAAGGCAATGAAAATCAAATCACTTTTGATATAACTACCATTAATGATGATACTCAAAAAATAGTTTCAGCAATAGAGTACAAAATTGAAATTTTTGATGGCCAAGGAAACTTGATTTTGGATTTTGATGCCTTTTCCCCTGATGAAAAACTAGAGACAATAATTGTACCTAGTGAATCCCTAAATTTTTCAGGGGAAACTACAGAAAATGACTTTTGGATAGGGTCAAATCAGTCACCACTAACCATTGAGGCTCCTCTATTTTTGCAAGGTGGGTTAGTTGATGCAAAAATCACCATTTTATCAATTGATTCAATACCTGTTTTAGGAAATGAGACAACTTTTCAAATTATGTTTACTATGGGAGAATTTATCCCGTTTTCCACAGAAATTGATGATACAACACATGATCTAATGTTTGCTACGTATTTTGATAAAATTGAAGAATTTAGTTATGACAGTAAAAACAAAAAGCTTACTGCCCAAATGCCATTTAATTGGGATAGGGAATTTATTGAATCAATTCCGTTTGTTCATGCTGAATACTATATTCCAAAAACTGTAGATATTTTCGAAGACCATGAAATTTTGTTAACAGTAAATGATCTCTCTTATTTTGGAACAATAGATCGTTCAGGTGATGATGAAATTGTTGTCCACTTTTTACTTTCATCAAAAAAATTACTCAAAATGTTTGATGAAGCTAGCTCAAATCAAAATGATAAAATGATCTTTGGAATAAAATCAGGTAATGCACGAGATATTCAAAAGGAAAATGCATCATTAGAAGATGGTGACAAAGTAATTGTATTATCTAGTGAAGAAGATTGGAAATTCCATTTATCATTGACCCCAAAGGGAAAAATTAATCCTGATAAAGATATTACTTTACACATTGAATTTCATGATCCGATTACAAACTCTATTATCAAACAAAATGTATATGATCTTGAAATTTTTCTAAATGGCAAGATAGTTGAATCAATGAAAGGATTAGATGCATATGATGGAACTGATTCAGTAAAAGTAACTTTTGATGATGTTGGTTCTGTTATTGCAAGAATTTCCAATGTAAATAATTTTGGTACTACAGGAGAATTTGCATTCAGAGTTTCAGAACCAAAAGAAGAATTGAGTAGCGATTATGTTGTTGATATTACAGCAGGCTCATATCTTCCTGGATGTGAAAATGATAATTCATGCTATATTCCTCCATCAATAACTATTCAACCTAGTCAAGTTGTACTTTGGGAAAACAAAGATAGTTCTGCTCATACAGTTACTTCAGGAACCCCAGATATTGGGACTTCAGGAAGCTTTGACAGCGGAATTATAGCAGGAGGAGAAAAATTTTCTTTCAAATTTGAAGAAAATGGTTTCTTTGATTACTACTGCACCCTTCATCCTTGGATGATGGGCACAATAATTGTTGGTGAAAATACTCCCACCGTCCCTGAATGGATTAAGAACAACGCAGGCTGGTGGGCAGAAGGTGCAATAGATGATCAAGCCTTTGTACAAGGAATT
>JACNFV010000137.1 GCA_014384445.1 Candidatus Nitrosopumilus sp.
TCTTCATTTATCCATTCAACTGTTGTTCCAGTTGAAATATTGATTGTTTCTGGATTATAGAATATTTTTCCATCTTCTGGAATTGCTGCTCCCTCTGGAATTATAATTTTGGTTGCTTCTTTTGGAGATTCAATTACTAATGTTGCAGTCATCCACGGATGGACTATGCACAAGTACTCGTGCTCTCCGATTTCTAAATTAGTTGTATCTAAAGTAAATTTTTCTCCTGCACTGATTAAACTCGAATCAAATGTTTCTCCATAATCTATTGAACTAGTAACTGTATGTGGTGCTGCATCTTCATTTGTCCATTCAATTGTATATCCTTGTGTTATTGCTGCCACGTCTGGACTGTAATCCGGATTGCCTTCTTGAGCTGAATCTTTAAGAATTTCAATTGCAAAAATTGGTCCTACTCCTTCAGCTGCTTCCTCATCTATCATCTCTTCAACAACTTCAACATCATCTGCATTCATTGATCCAGCTGTAACCCAAATTACCATTGCACTAGCTACTGCAAGTCCCAGTACCAATCCTATTGGTTTGATACTCCCTGGTTTTTTCATTGCAAGGTATCCAATAATTAACGCTGGAAGTGCAACTGCTAATAAAATTAGTACTACTGTAAGTGTAAAGTCTGAAGTATTCATGGTAGCTAATGCATATAATCCGAAACCTAATGAAATTGCTACAATTACTAAAGTGGTTATTTTTGCTCTCTTACTTGTTGAAATTCCTCCGTCTAAGATACCTGCCGCTGTGAAAATTAATCCTATAAACATGGTTAAACCTGTTAATGCATGCATTCCATCGATGAATGTATGTGCAATTCCTGCATATGAGAGTATGAGGCCTGCTAATCCAACGCCTGTGAGGCCCATTCCTGGCATCAATAAGTCCCAATTACTCATTAAAATTAGCTGGTAAGAGTGAGATACTTATTCCTTTTGAAATATTGTGGATCTACAACAAGGAATAAAACGGCTTTACAACCCTATCAAGTAACTTGGGAATTAATGAAATAATAGAAATATCTAAACCTCGAATTGTTGTTCTTCTAGTAATTACTGCAGTTACATCCATGTTTGCTGCGAGTAAATTGGTTTCTGGTATTCCTTCCCTTGAATATATTGATTATTTGCACATTATAGTGGCTGGGGCTTTAGCATCTGCTGGATCTAGTGCATTAAATCATTATTACGATAAAGATATTGATCCTAAAATGACTCGAACCAGTACTAGGCCCATTCCATCTGGAAGGATGGCTGCATCACATGTTTTGCTATATGGTATTGCTGTTAGTTGTATTTCTGTAATTTATGGATTCTTTGCACTCAATGAAGTATCTGCTTTCTTTATTGCTGTTGGAATATTTTCTTATGTGATAATTTACACCGTTTGGCTCAAACGTAGATATACGTCTAATATTGTAATTGGTGGAATTGCCGGTAGTGCTGCTGCTTGGGCTGGATGGTCAGCTGCAACTGGTAGTATGGATTTACTAGGATTTCTAGTTGGCTTTTTGGTATTTGTCTGGACTCCTTCTCACTTTTGGTGTCTTGCAATGAAAATTAAAGATGAATATGCTCAAGCTGAAGTTCCTATGCTGCCTGTTGTTATTGGAATGGAAAAAACATCTAAATTTATTTTAGGAAATACTTTAATTTTAATTCCTTATTCTTTGATATTGGTATTCATTCCTGATGGATTGGGACTAGTTTATGCTATAATTGCATCTGCATCTGGTGGATTAATGCTAGTATATCATTACAAATTAACAAAAACTCCTACATCTGCATTTGCTTGGAAAGCCTACAAAGTAACTGCTCCTTATCTAACTATAATTTTCGTTGCAGTTGCATTGGATGCTGCATTTCATATTCCTTTAATTTAATTATTTTTTTATTATTTATCTAATCCTGGGAAACTTGCTTCATAATCTTTTTCCATTGTTTCTTTATTTTGTTTTTTAATTGGATCTTCTTCTTTTGCAATTACTATCATTTCAATTCGACGTTCATCTTTTGTAAACCATGCTACCTTGATGAGTCCTAGTATTTCTAAATCTAAAAGTAATTTGTTAAATTTATCTTCTGGAACATTTAATCCATCTTTTGTTAAACTTTTGTAAAGCTCTACATCTGTTAGTGAGTTTACTTCTTTGATCTTCTCGTATATTGTATTTCTTAGTGGGATTGCCATAATTAACCGTAAAATGTATTCTCTCCTTTTTTAGGTACTACGTTAGATATACTTTCTCTTATTGTGTTGTACCATTGATCTACTTCTTTGGTAATTGATGGTTTTACTTGTTTTAAACCTGCCACAAAATCATGACTAGAAATTTTTGATGAGTTATTCCTCATTGCATGTACTGCTGCCTCTCTACACAATGCTGCTAAATCTGCACCCGTGTAACTATGTGTTGCGATTGCAATTTCTTGTAATTTAACATCATTAGATAACGGCATTTTTTTTGTTAAAATTTTAATTATTTCTAATCTTCCTTTTTCATCTGGGGGTGAGACATAAAGAACCAAGTCTAATCTGCCTGTTCTTAATAGTGAATTATCTATGATGTCTGGTCTGTTTGTAATTCCAATTACTACAACTCGTGAAGATGCACCTTCTTCTATTTCTGTTAATAATTGGCTTAGAATTGTTTTACCTGCACCTCCTTCACCTGATTTTAATTTCGCTAATGCGTCTAATTCATCAAAAATTACTACACACGGTGACGATGCTTTTGCTTTTCTAAATATTTCTCTCACTGCTTTTTCTGATTCTCCCATCCATTTAGAAAGAATTTCTGGACCTCTAACTAAAATCATGTTTGCTCCTGTTTCTGTTGCAACTGCTCTTGCAAGTAATGTTTTTCCACATCCTGGCGGACCGTAAATTAAGGCCCCCTTTGGTGGTTTAACTCCCATTTTTGTAAATTTACCTGGTTCTTTTATCGCTGTGATTAAATTATCTGTTAATGATTTTTTAACTTCCTCTAAACCTCCTACATCACACCACCATACTTTTGGTCTTTCTACATAGAACTCTCTCATTGCAGTAGGAACTACTTCGTGCATTGCATCGTAAAAATCAACCAATTTAATTTCCATAGATTGCAAAACTGCGGATGAAATTTTTTCAGTTTCGAGATCAATTTCTGGCAAGTACCTTCTGATTGATTTCATGGCTGCCTCTCTACATAGTGATTTAATGTCTGCCCCTGTGTATCCATGTAATTCTGATGATAAATTTTTCAGATCTATGTCTTCGCTAATTGGCATTCCTCGTGTATGAATTTGCAAAATTTCATATCTTTCATCTTCATTGGGTACTGTGATTTCAAATTCCCTATCGAATCTTCCTGGTCTTCTCAGAGCAGGATCCATGCTATCTGGTCTATTTGTTGCGCCTAACACGATAACGTTTCCTCTATCTGTAAGTCCGTCCATTAATGCTAATAATTGGGCAACTACTCTTTTTTCAACATCTCCATAAGCCTCTTCTCTTTTTGGTGCAATTGCATCAATTTCATCAATGAATATTATGCTTGGTGAATTATCTTTTGCTTCTTTAAAAATATCTCTTAGTTTAGCTTCTGTTTCTCCATAATACTTGTTCATAATTTCTGGACCGTTAATTGGATACATGTTAGCTTCTGATTCACTTGCAAGAACTTTTGCAAGTAATGTTTTTCCACATCCTGGCGGACCATAAAGTAAAATCCCACTATGCGGTTCAACCCCTAACCTTGCAAATAATTCTGGATGTCTTAATGGTAGTTCTACAATTTCTCTCATTGCTTTGGTTTTTTCTTTTAATCCTCCAACTTCTTCGTACGTGACTCGAACTTTTCTATCAATTGATATTTCTGATGAAATATTCACCTCTGTTGTTTTATCAATTTCAATTACTCCTTTTGGCACTGTTTTTGTAATTTTAAAATCCATGGAGTTCCCCAAAATCATTACAGCAATTTCATCTCCATGTGTGATTGGTAATCCTTTCAGTCTATTTTTTACAAAATCTGTATATTCTTTATCTACTGTAACTGAATCATTTAAGGGAGTTAATGTTATTATTTTTGCAATCTTTGATGTAACTTTTCTAATCTTTACAATATCGTTTAATGTTCCCCCTACATTTTTTCTTGTTTGTCCATCCACTCTAATTATATCTGGAAATTTTTCATCTTCGTCCACTGGCCAAATAACTGCACAACTAGTTCTTGAACCCATTATTTCAATAATATCTCCTGGTTCTGCTTTTAGAAAATCCATTGCTTGCGGACCTACTCTGGCACGTTTCTTACCTATGTCTCTTTGTTTTGCTTCACCAATCCTCATTTGCAAAGGTTCTTCTTTGCGGACCAAAAATCACTTACTTCCTTTTATTATGCTAATTACGGCTCATGCTTAGCACTTCAAATTCACTAACACCTTCTACTGCTCTTACTGTGTTCTCTAGTGAATCCATTTGACCATCTTTATCTTCTAATACGAATTCTGCTTTTAGACATTCTAATCCAAAAGCTAATGGCTCTTTTGCATGTCGTTTTAAGGTAATTCCATCTTTTAGAGACGTTTTTACATTTTCTGCTAATTTATCTAAATCTACATCCATTCCTGTTGGAAGAATTTTTGCTATCAATACTACATCTGTCATTTTTTTAAGGTCCTGTGAAATTACATGATGAACATGTGTAATTTCTTGCTGCGTCTCTGCAACTTTGGCATCTCCAAACAACATCTACACCACAATCTGGACAATTAAATTTCACAGATTTATCTCCTGGCATAATTGATCTATTACAACAACTACATGTTGGTAATGATATGGTAGATGACATGTTCAAATTTTCTGTAAACATCATTTATACCTTACTTGAAATTAATCTGTAATTGAACTCAATATTTTTTTGAGTTCTCCTGTGATTAATGTTTTAGATATTTTTAATGAATTTTTCACTCCCAGTAGTTTTATGATTGAACTTGTATGAAAATCAAAATCATCTTTTTCTGAAATATCGTTGGTGATTTCTGGAGTTATTGATTCAAATAATTTGTTGATTGTTTGATTATCTGTTCTTTCTAATATTTTTCTTACAAGTAATTGTTTTTCAAATTCTTTTCCAAATCTGTCTGTCCATCTTTTTTGATACTCTTGAAGATCTAAAATTTCATTTGTTTTCAAAAATTTAGATATGGCTTGCCCTGCATAAACTCCTCCCATACCGCTTGTAAAAATTCCTCCAGCTGTAGTTGGTTTTGCTTGCCCTGCTGCATCTCCTACGATTACTGTTTTACCTTCAACAAATTTTTCAATTGGACCTTTAATCCAAATTGGTGCATATATTTTTCTAATAGTTGAAAATTTTCCTTTTTCCTTAAGAATTGAATCTAATGCTTCTGCGACGTTAATTCCTCTGCCTGCCACTCCTACTTTTCCTTTTCCTTCATTTGATGGAATTATCCATGCAAAAAATCCTGGATATTTTTCTTGATCAAAAATTACTTCTACTCTTCCTTTTTTTATCCAATCTGCATAAATTTCATATTGTGCAGATGATAAAATTCCTGTTCTATCTTTTTGAACTAGTGATGACACTCCTCTTGCGTCAACAAAAATTTTACAATCAATTTTTTCTTCATTGGTTCTTATTCCTGTATCTGTAATTTCTTGAAAACTTGTTCTAACTTTAATTACTGATCCATTTTTTTGAGCTTGAAATGCAATTTGTTTATCTAACTCTCTTCTACTGATTTCTACTACTTTTTGTCTTTTTGAACTAATTATGAAATTATTTCCATTTGCTGATGTAATTTTTGCAGACTCTATCATATGATCAAATGTTTTTCTAAATGGTATTATTCCTAATTCTTCTAACCCTGACATACTAACTAATCCTCCACAATGTTCTGGTGTACCTATTTCATAATCTTCTTCAATTAATAATACTGAAAACCCTTTTGAGGATATTTCTCTAGCGCATAGTAAACCTGCAACGCTTCCTCCTGCAACTATTGCATCGTAGTACATAGATTTTGGTTCTTTGTCAATTATTTAATTCCAAAGTTTTTCATTGTGCCTATTATACATAATGTCATGGGAGACATTAAACAGGTAATTGCAGTTAGAACTGATCTTGGTATGGGAAAAGGTAAGATCGCTGCACAAGTAGGACATGCGTGTGTCCTTGGTGCTGAACATGTTAGAAAATCTCATCCTGAATGGTGGTCTGAATGGTGGGGTGGTCAAGAAAAAGTGGTTGTAAAAGTTTCTGGACTTAAGGAATTACAACAAGTAAAGAGACATGCTATTGATTTGAACCTTCCATGGTCTGAAGTATCTGATGCTGGGCATACGCAATTGACTCCTGGAACAACAACGTGTATTTCCATTGGACCTGCACCTGAAAATTTAATTGATAAAATTACTGGCGATTTTAAATTACTCTAGACATTTTTCTTGGAATAAGATATAACCCTGTTAGATTTTTTTTTAAATATGAATAAAAAAGGCTTACTGGTCGTTTTCTTTTTTGGTGGAATAATGCTCACCTCTGGATTTGGATTATCTAGTATGATAGCTCCTGCTGATGACAACTCCGATGTTACCCTAACTGGAACTCCTGCAGATAATTTCCCTGATGATCAAAGAACTACATTTTGTAGTTCTGGAAGTGATGCCAAATCCACTAAGTATGTTCAAGAATATTTAATTCCAACAGAATGTAGTAACCCTTTAGCTATTGTTTCTGATTATGATGGTAATGTTTGGTTTGCACAAACTAATACTGGTAATCTTGCAAAATTTGATCCTACAAGTAAAACCTTTACTGAATATGATAATCCTACGTGGCCTGATGGTGCTCGTTCAATGATGTGGGGAATTGATTATGCTCCTGATGGATCTATTTGGTTTACTGATGAAACATATGATTCTGTTTGGAAGTTTTCAACTATTACTGAAGAATATGATAGATTATCTTATCCTTCTGATGATAATTCCTTACCTCAAAAATTACTTGTAGATGGTTCTCAAATTATTATTAATGATTTTACTGGTAACAAGCTTACAATTTTAAACATTAATCTCTCTGATGAAGAAGTTAACTATCTTAGTATTCCATCTGCACTTGATGATTCTGTAACTGCTGACTTTGCACTAGATGCAAATAATGACATATGGTATACAAATTGGTTATACCAACAAGGTGGATTTTTGGTCAAGTTTGATCAAAATGGTTATCTTAACGCTGTCTCCAACTCCGGTGAACAATTTTTACCTCTAGTTGATTTTATTAATGCGTACGCATTACCTGTTCAATTACTTACTCCTAACGGAGTAACTTTCTCAGATGATGGACTTCTTTGGATTGTAGATACTACTTCTTCTTCTTTCTTTAGTTTTGATCCTTTATCTGAAGAATTTATTCAGTATGTTACTGCAGATCCTGTACTTGAAACCTATGGTAATCAAACAGGTGTGATTAAATTTCCTATATCTAGACCTTATTGGATAGAAAATAATGATCAAGGACAACTTGTATTCAATGAACAAACTGCAAATAATATTTCTGTCATGGATCCACAAAAGCAATCTCTTGTAGAATACCATGTACCTTCAAAAAATCCTAACTGGGGTGATTGTGATAATGGTATGGAAGTTTTATCTGATTGTGGTATTGCACAAATCTTTGATTTTGCAATCTCTGGTGAAAAAATTTGGTTTACTGAATGGGTTGAAAATAAAATTGGCGTTGTAGATACCTCTGTACCATTACCCCTTGAAATTCAATTTGAATATGATACGTTGAATTTACTTCCTGGTGATTCTGCTAATTTCCATTTTATAATATCTCCACAATTTAACAATGGGAACTTGGAACTTTCATCTATTGTATCCACAACACATGATTTTCTAAATGTTAATTTCATTCATAATTCTGTTGAAACTTTCCAGCTAAATTCTGATGAACCTGTTCCAATTCATGTTGATGTTTCTGCTTCTGACGATGCATTACCTGGAACATACAAAATTTTACTTGGTGTAGAATCTGATGATGTTGCAATTAGTAAATTTCTTACAGTGATAATAGAGTGATACCTGACATTGACTCTCAAATAGGAATTTCTCTTTATACTACAAAATTTTCTGGAATTGGCGGAAAAATTAGAATTACCCCTGAAGATTTTGAGGTATCTGAATTAATTTCTAAGCGTGCAACAAATTCCATCACTGATGAGGGTGGTTATGCTGTTTACAAATTAAAAAAGAAAAAAATTGACACTAATCATGCCTTATCTGGTGTATTTAGAAAAACAGGTGTTCGGTTAAAATCTCTAGGCTTAAAAGATGCTTCTGCTATAACTGAACAATTTGTTGGCTCACCTCATAAGGGTAAACCTATTGAGGATTTTTCTACTGAGAAATACTCTCTTACTAAAATTGGATTTACAAAAAAACCGTTGTCTAAAAAAGAGATGATTGGTAATAATTTTAAAATACACATTTCTGATTGCTCTGATAACTTATCTTCTTTTACTGAACATAATCAAATTTTAAATTTTTATGGTTATCAGAGATTTGGCTCAAAGAGACCTGTAACTCATTTAATTGGTAAATCTATTCTGCAAAGAGATTTTGATATGGCTGTAGATTTAATTTTATCATTTACATCCACATACGACTCTGCAGAAAATACTGAAATTCGTGAAAAACTTTCTGATAAAACAAATTATGTAAAATATTATGATCAAGTTCCGTCTCAAATGGATATTGAACGAATTGTTCTAAAAGAAATGATAGATCATGATGATT